>JAUWTO010000018.1 GCA_030614685.1 Candidatus Aminicenantota bacterium | reverse complement strand
TTTGTCCAGGCCGGATCCGAAGTCTCGGCCCTGCTGGGGCGCATGCCCTCAGCCGTGGGCTACCAGCCGAATCTGGCCAGCGAACTGGGGGATCTGGAGGAGCGCATCACCTCGACCAAGAAGGGGTCCATCACTTCGGTCCAGGCCATCTATGTCCCGGCCGACGATTTCACCGACCCGGCTCCGGCCACCACCTTCTCACATCTGGATGCGACCACCAACCTGTCCCGGGCCCTGACAGAGAAGGGGATCTATCCAGCGGTGGATCCGCTCGACTCCTTTTCCCGCATCCTGGATCCGCGGATCATCGGGCAGGAGCACTACGGGGTGGCGCGGGACGTCAAGGAGGTCCTGCAGCGCTACAAGGACCTGCAGGATATCATCACCATCCTGGGTATGGAGGAGCTTTCCGAAGAAGACAAGAAGGTCGTAGCCAGGGCCCGGAAGATCGAACGGTTCCTGTCCCAGCCCTTCAACGTCGCCAGGGAGTTCACCGGGCGTGAGGGCAAGTACGTGACCGTCGCAGATACGGTGCGCGGGTTTAAGGAGATCGTGGAAGGCCTGCACGACGACAAGCCCGAGCAGGCTTTCTATATGGTCGGCGGGATCGAGGACGTCGTCCAGAAAGCGGAGGAGCTGAAGGCGCTATGAGCGAGGCCATACCCCCCTTCCTGCGGCTCCGGGTCATCACGTCGCACAAGCTGTTGGCCGAGGAGGAGGTGCAGGAGGTGACGCTCCCGAGCCTGGATGGCTATGTGGGCATATTCCCCGGACACCGCCCCCTGATGCTGGCCCTGGGCCGCGGCGAGCTCGTCTTTCGTGCTTCGGGCAGGGAGGAGCGCTTCTCTGTGGACGGAGGGTATGCCGAAGTGAGGCCCGACCTGGTGCTGATCTTCACCGAACTCCTCCAGGGCGAACCGGATGGACCTCAAACCGGCTGACGATGAGACGCTGGATCGCTTCTATCACGGGCGGATCCGCTTGCTTCAGAAGAGAAAGGGATACCGCTTCTCCCTGGACGCCCCTTTGTTGGCGGATTTTATCCGGACCTGCCCGGATGACGAGGGTCTGGAGCTGGGGACCGGCAGCGGGATCATCCCGCTCCTCCTGAGCATCAAACCCTTCCGCCACATCACGGCGCTTGAGGTCCAGTCGACTTTGTTCGAGCTGGCTGCAAAGAACGTGCGGCTCAATGGGCTCGAGGGCCGCATCACCGTTATGCAACAGGATCTCGTTTCGTTCAGCCCCTCGCGGACCTACCATCTCATCTTCGCCAATCCGCCCTATCATGCCCGAGGCCGGGGGCCCCTCTCCGGTTCTATTGAGAAGTCCGTCGCCAAACATGAGTTAAAATGTGATATTTTTGCTATAATGCGCAAGACGGCGGAACTGCTGAGCCCCGGCGGCCGGGCCTGTTTCGTATTTCCGGAAGCCCGGCGAGCCGAGTTTTGCGAAGCCGCTGCCGCTTCCGGGCTCATGCTTCGCCGGGAGCGGACGGTGCGGCCGCACAGCGGGGACCGCCCCAACCTGTTCCTGACAGAGCTTGGGCTTTCGGAGGAGACGCCCTTGATCGAGAGGCCGCTTGTGCTCCTCCGGAAGAACGGAGAATATACGCAGGAGGCCCGCCAGATTTTTGCAGGGAGACAACATGCTCAGGCTTCTGAATAGATCCAAGGAACTGTACAAATACCGTGTGCTCATCCAGACCCTGGTGAGCCGCGAGCTCAAGGCCCGCTACCGGGGCACCATCCTGGGATTTTTGTGGTCCTTCCTCAATCCGCTGCTCCTCCTGCTCGTCTACACCGTGGTCTTCGGGTTCATCCTGGGGGCGCGTCTGCCGGAGTTCAACGAATCTCCCAAGCTGTATGCCCTGTTCCTTTTCTGCGGGCTCCTCCCTTGGCAGGTGTGGTTTGCGGCCGCGGTTCTGGAATCGTCCAATGTGCTGCTCATACAGGGGAACCTGATCAAAAAAATGCTCGTCCCCACCGAGATTCTGCCCATTGTGGTCGTGATCAGTAATTTTATCCATTTTCTGTTCGGGCTCCCGATCCTGCTGATCTTTGTACCCATCCTGGGGAAAGCCTACACGCCCTACCTCCTGTTCCTGCCGGTTGTGATCCTGGTCCAGTTCGTTTTTACACTCGGGATCAGTTTTCTGGTATCGGCCCTCACTGTACACTTCCGCGACATCAAGGACATCCTGGTCAACCTCATCACGCTCTGGTTCTTCAGCACGCCCATCATCTATCCCCTGACCCTGCCTGTCATCCAGAACAATAAGATTGTGCACACCCTCGTCCAGCTGAATCCCATGACCCACATCATGTGGGGCTATCAGAACTGCATATTCTACGGGGAGCTCATCCGGTGGAAGCGGCTGGGCGTGACCTTCCTGGTGGGACTGGTCCTGCTGATCTTCGGCTATTATATCTTTGACAAGCTGCGCGATTCTTTCCCGGAGGAGGTCTAAGTGCACGCCATCAAGCTCGAGAACCTCACCCGCATCTATCAGAAATATTCCGCTCAGCACCGCTTCAAGACCTTCAAGAGCGCCCTGCTCAAGGGAGATCTGTTCCGGTCGCTGCGGCCCGATGAGCTGGTTCATGCCCTGGATGATATCTCCTTCGATGTCGAGACCGGAACCACCTTCGGCGTGATCGGCGAGAACGGCTCCGGCAAGAGCACGCTGCTCAAGGTTGTGGCGGGGATCGCAAAGCCGACTTCCGGGAGGGTCGAGGTCCGCGGCAAGGTGTCTGCCCTGATCGAACTGGGGGCCGGGTTCCATCCCGAGATCACAGGGCGGGAAAACATCTTCATCAACGGCATCATGCTGGGACTGACCAAAAAACAGATCCATGAGCGGTATGACGACATCGTACGTTTTGCGGAACTTGAGGAGTTCATCGACGCTCCGGTCAAGACCTATTCCTCCGGAATGTACATGCGCCTGGGTTTCTCCATCGCCATCAATGTCAATCCGGATGTCCTGCTCGTGGACGAGGTCCTGGCGGTGGGGGACGCCTCCTTCGTGCCCAAATGCCTGGACCGGATCGATGATTTTCGGCGCCGCAAAAAGACCATCCTGTTCGTCAGCCATGACCTGAGCACCGTGGAGAAGATCTGCGACCACGTGGCCTGGCTGAAGCATGGCCGTGTGCAGACCATTGGAGAGCCGCGCCGGGTCATCGACGCCTATCTTCAAGACGTGACGGAGAAGGCAGAGGATGACTTCGAGCAGCGGCAGCAGGAGATCGAACAGGAGGAGCACTTCGAAGAGACAGAGGAGCGCCGGGAGAACCGCTGGGGCAAACGGGAGTTCGAGATCAAGAAGGTCCGATTGAAGGGGCTGGAGGGGAAGGAAAAACAGGTCTTCTCACCGGACGAGGGCATGATCATCGAGATGGATGTGGAGGCCTACTCCCGGATCCAGGATTTTGTGTTCGGGATCGGGATCTTCAACTCGCAGGGGATCTTGGTCTACGGGACCAACACCCTGCTGGAAAAGTATGCTGCAGTCGAGGTCCATGGGCAGGGAATGGTTGTCTGCCGGATGGAGCGGCTGAATCTGGTGAACGGCACCTATTACCTGGACGTGGCGACCCACAAGCGGGACGGATATCCCTATGACTACCACAGGAGTCTGTACTCGTTCCTGGTCTCCTCCCGGTTGACGGATGACGGCATCTTCCGCCCCGACCACACCTGGGAGTTCTCGGAAAAGATCCGAATGAAATCGTATGTGCGCCACGATACCTGAGCACGGATCGGCAGGGCCTCGAGGGCAGCGGGAGACTTGATATTTTGAGAGAACAGGCTAAAATGGGCGCCGGGAGTCGTGCATGTCAAGAAGTTTGAAAAGCAAGCTGGGTGAAACCCACACACGGACGGTGATCAAGGCGATCAGCTGGCGTGTGATCGCATCCGTGACCACCATGACCATCATCTATGTCCTGACGCGCGAATGGGTCTTGACCCTGGGCGCGGGCTTGGTGGAGGCCTCATCCAAGATGTTGTTCTATTATATGCACGAGCGGGCCTGGGGCAAGGTCGGATGGGGCAAGCAGAAACATCCCTTGGAGAACATCCAGGTGACCCGCGAACTGGAGCCCCAAGACCGGGAAAAGATCGAGCAGCAGCTGCGCGATCTGGGCTACATGGACTGAAGCCCCAAGAGGCAGAGTTCACCTGTGAATACCGGGATCGGACGCAAACACTTTCAACTGGGATCCCTATGCCGGGCCCGCCAGGAATGGCGCCGCCGGGGCCAGAAGGTCGTTTTTACCAACGGTTGTTTCGATCTGCTGCACGGTGGACACATCCATCTCTTGACCTATGCCCGGCAGCAGGGGGACATCTTGGTCGTGGCGGTGAATGAGGATGCTTCCATTCGCAAGCTCAAGGGCGCGGACCGTCCCATATTTCCTCTGGCAGAGCGGCTCGAGATCCTGGCCGCCCTGGAGTGTGTGGATGCCCTGATCTCGTTTCCCGATGACACGCCCCTGCGGCTCATCAGCGAGATCGTGCCGGATGTGCTGGTCAAGGGCGGGGACTGGAAGCCCGAGGAGGTGGTGGGCAAGCCCGAAGTGGAGGCCGCCGGCGGCCAGGTGGTCATCGTACCCTTTAGGCCCGGCCACTCCTCCTCCCGGATCATCGCACGCATCTCGGATCTGGTGGACTGAGGTTCCTCCCCCCCCTCAAACAAAAAGCACGCTGCGGCCCCTCGACCTAGAGGAGAGCAGCGGGCCTTTGTTACCTTCGTGTGAATCCTGCGAGCAGTTTTACATCGTACTCAGGATCCGTTTTGACAGCCTTCGGAACAGTGGGCTGCTCTGGGAACTGCGAATCTTTTCATCTCTTCGTTCCTCCCTTGGTAATGGATCGAACCTGAAACCTCCGAAACGGTGGTTTGCTCTCCCTGTCCTAGCGGATTTGGACCGCTATAAAAAGGAGCCTGTCCTAAACTCTATATAATCTATAATTATTCTAGGAAAAAGTCAAGCCGTCCCTGATTTGAGGCCCGCCTTTTCAGAGTCGGCCCGGCTCTGCTATAATCGAACGATGGAGCCCATCGCCGTCCTGTTCAATCCTTCCTCGGGACGAGGCCGGTCTCAGAGGAGCAGGAGCAGGATCGAGGCCCGATTCCGTCATTTTAACATCCCGGTCCACTGGTTCACTTCCCAGAGCGAGACCCACCTCAAGGAACTGGCGCGGAGCCTGACTCAGGAGCACGGGGTGATCGCGGTCGTGGGGGGAGACACCACGTTCACGCTGGCCGCAACCGAGGTCATCCGTTCGGGATCCGATGCCGTGCTGGCCATGGTGGGTACGGGTTCTGCCAATGACATCTCGCGCGGACTGCAGGTCTATGACCTGGATGCGCTCTGCGGTGCGCTCCGCTCGGGCCGGATCCGGAGGATGGACGCCGGGAGCCTGGAACTGCCCGGACGTCCAGAGCCGATCTTCTTCATGGGGGCTCTAAGCCTGGGCCTGGGAGTGGAGGTCAACCTCTACATCGCCAAGGCCCGCCGGCGCCTCCCTCTCCTCAACCGGGGGGGGAGCACGGTTCAGGCTCTGACCGGTGCTTATGCCGTGCGCCACGCCTTCACCAGCCGGGCTGTGCCCGACAGGATCTGCCTGGAGACCGGCCGTTTCCGAAGAGACGTGGATTATTCACTCGTCGTGTTTGCCAATACGCCCTTCTATGCCAACGGGATGCGGCTGTTCCCCCAGGCTACTCCCTTCGATGGCCGGCTCCACTGCTGCACCCTCCGAACCCGCTCCCTATGGCATTCCCTGCGTCTCAGCCGCAGGATCCTGGACGGCAGCCACATCGACCTGGATGAGGTCGACATCTTCACGGACACCTCGTTCCGGGTGACACCGGGTAGGGGCCCGATCGCGATCCAGTACGATGGAGAGGTGATGACCGGGATCGAGGGCTTCAGGGCCTCGGTACGGCCGGCCGCAGTAAGGGTGGTCACGGCTGCGGGAGACTAGAAGAGGGCCGCCGCACATGCGCGTCTATACCGACAGCAGGGCATTCACCCGGAAGGTGTTTCCCCAGGCCGGCGACTGGCAGCCTGTGCCCGCTCCCGACGCGCTCAGGCCGGCAGGGCTTGGCACTCTGGCGGCGCGTATGTTCGGAAACAATGCGATTTTCGAGGGCCGGGACGGCGAGGGGATGCAGGACCTCACGGCCCTGTGTGTCGCCTTCTCTCCCTTCTCCCAGTTCGACCTGGTCGTGGAGCTGAGCGGGGCCGCAGAGGCGCTCCCGCACGGTGTGGTGTGCCTGGCCGGAGCCGGCCGGGGATTCCACGGCCAACGGGGCCGCTCCTGGGCGGCCGAGGCCGGAAATATCCACCTCACGCTCCACTGGCGTCCCGACCGAACCCTGTCCGACCTGGGCGTCGGCTTCCCGGTGCTGGCGGCCATTTCGGTGGTCGAAAGTCTGGATGCCCTGCCCGGACTCTCTGTACGCCCTGGGATCAAGTGGGTCAACGACATTCTGCTCGATTCCGCCAAGGTGGCCGGATTCGTCACCCACATACAGAGCCAGGAAGGGGTGGTGCGGGCCGCGGTGCTCGGGATCGGGCTGAATGTGGAGACCATACCCCGGGTAGAGCCGAGCCCGCAGGTCCCGGCGGTGACCTCCCTTGCCGCCCACTCCTTGGACGCTTCGTCTTGTCGCCAGGATGTGGTTATGCGCCTCCTGCTCGCGCGGTTGGGGGCCAACTATCAGAAACTGTGCGGGGGACATGCCCGGGAGCTGCTGGACCTCTACCGGGAGAGGTCCGTGATCATCGGGCGCCGCGTGTGTATCCTTTCTGACCCGCCGGGAGGAGGCGCTGAACGGGAACTGGCTTCCGGTAGGGTCTACGGGATCGGGCCCGGGCTCGAGCTGCATATCGAGGGCCGGGACGAACCCGTGACGCGAGGCCGGCTCATCCTGCTGGACTGAGTTTCTTGACACCGTGTTTCGGCCGGTCTATACTTGCCACAACTTGCGGGACCGACCGAGTATCTGGCATACAAGGAGAAGAGAGGATGGAGTCTAGCGAACTGGTCGTGATCTGCGGAGCCGCCTTGCTCTGGGTTTTTTGCATCCTCTTGCTGCTGGCTCTGCTCATGCGCCTGATCATACGGGTTTTTCCGGCTGCGGAAAAAATCGGGGATCCCGCGGTGGTGGCCGCACTGGCGTCCGTCCTGCAGGCTATATTGCCAGGGACCAAAGTCACGAAAATCGAGGAGAAACCATGATTCTTGCCCAAAAAGCCAAGACGATAAAAGTCATGTTCACCCCTTTCCGGGACGGGCTGCAGAGCTCGTTCGGCGGGAAGGTGAGGCTGCAGGATATCCTTCCCGCCATGCAGGCCTCGGCTGAGGCGGGAATCCGGCATTTCGAGTTCGGAGGAGGCGCGCGTTATCAGGCACCCTACTTCTATCTCGGGGAAGATCCCTTCGAGGACATGCAGACCATGCGGGATACGGTCGGGCCGGATGTGGACCTCCAGATCCTGACGCGCTCTGTCTCGGGTGTCACCCTGACCACACAGTCTCGAGAGGGCCTGGAGCTCCAGGCTAAATTGATGAAAGAGCACGGCACGAGCTGGGACCGGAACTTCGACTTCATGAACGATGTCCGCAACCTGGTCAACACGGGACATCCCATCGTCAAGGCCGGGATGCACCACCAGGTCTGCATCGCGCTCATGGGCCTGCCTTTCGCTTCGGATAAGGTGCACACAGCGGCATTCTATCTGGACATCGGGCGGCGCCTCCTGGAGAGCGACGTGCAGATCGACAGCCTCTGCCTGAAGGACGCCAGCGGGACCACGGATCCCAAGACCATCTACGATACCGCGGTGGCGTTAAAAAAGATCATGCCCCCTGAGATGCCGCTGTGGATGCACACGCACGACACGGCCAGCACCGCTGTGGCCTGCTATATGTCGGCGATCGCCGGCGGCGCGGACGGGGTGGACCTTTCGGTCCGGCCCATGGCCAGCGGCACGGTGCAGCCGGATGCCCGTTCCCTGGCGCACGCCCTCAAGGGGACCGGGTACAGTCTGGACATCGATGTCCGCAAGCTGACCGAGATCGAGAACCTGCTGGGCGAGCTCATGCAGGAGTATGCGTTCAATCCCACCACCACGACACCCGATCCCAGAGTTCTGGGTTTTCCCATGCCCGGCGGGGCCATCGGGCCCAACGTCCACATGATGGCCAAGGCCGGAATCCTGGACCGCTACAGCGAGGTCCTGGCGGAATTTCCGGTGGTGGTGGAGGCGGGCGGGGCCTGGACCAGCGTCACCCCGGGCAGCCAGCAGTACTGGCTTCAGGCTTTCAACAATGTGCTCCATGGGCGGTGGAAAAAGATTGATCCGGGATTCGGAAAATCTGTACTGGGCTATTTCGGCCGGACGCCGCTCCCTCCGGACCCGGAGGTCATGAAGGCCGCCTCGGAGCAGCTGGAACTGCCCGTGTTCGAGGGCGACCCTCTCGAGGCCGCTCCCAAGAATATCGGGGCGGCCCGCGAAGCCCTCGGCGAACGGGACCTCGAGGTGACGGACAAGAATACCTTCCTGGTCCTGGCCGCCATGGTGCCGGGCAAGAAGATGGAGCTCAACGAGGGGATCCGCCTCCTGACCGGAAAACCCCGCATCGACATCCCATTCAAGAAGAAGGAGGTGGAGGCGCCCAAGCCGGCCCCAGATGCCCCGGCGCTCCTGTCCCAGCCGGTGACCACCGTGTGCACGGTCAGCGAGAACAACGTGACCCGCACCTTCACGGTCACGGTCGCGCCGGCCGGTGTATCCGCGGGGAATCCCGCTGTCCCCGAACCGCATCCCGCCGCCCCTGTGGCTCAGGGGACGCCGGTCCACTCCACCTTTGCCGGTAGGGTGGATGTGTCCGACATCAAGGTCAAGGTGGGGGATGAGGTCTCCAAGGGGCAGGTGGTGGCCAATGTCGAGGCCATGAAGGCCCAACATGACATCCTGGCCCCGGTGAGCGGTCGCGTGGCTGCCGTGCACGTGGCCATTGGCGATGAGATCGACTCCACGCAGCCCATGCTGACCATTACCTGAGGCCGCGACCATGGATATACTGGCCAAACTTTTCCAGCAATCCGGGTTTGCCCACCTGGCCTGGGGCAACTGGGTGATGATCCTGGTGGGCGGGGTTCTGATCTACCTGGCCATCTCCAAAAAATACGAACCCCTGCTGCTCATCCCCATTGGCTTCGGGACCATCATGGCCAACCTTCCCCTGGCGGGGATGGGGGCCTATGACAGCGGCATCATCGCCCTGATCTATGACCAGGGCATCAAGACCGAACTGCTCCCGCCCCTCATCTTCCTGGGGGTGGGGGTCCTCACCGATTTCCGTCCCCTTCTGGGACGCCCCCTCACGTTCCTGCTGGGGGCAGCGGCCCAACTGGGGATCTTCGTGGCGGCCCTGGGAGCCGCATATCTCCTGAATTTCGATTTCAAGGAAGCGGCCTCGATCGGGATCATCGGCGGTGCAGACGGGCCCACGTCCATCTTCCTGGCCAGCCAGCTCGCTCCGCATCTCCTCGGCCCCATCGCTGTGGCCGCCTACAGCTACATGTCGCTGGTTCCGGTCATCCAACCGCCCATCCTCCGGCTGATGACCTCCCGGAAGGAACGAATGATCGATATGCCCCAGGCCATACCCATCTCGCGTACGGCCGCCATCCTGTTCCCTGTGGTCACCGGCATCGTAACCTGCCTGGCCATCCCCTCCAGCGCACCCCTGATCGGGATGCTCATGTTCGGGAACCTGATCCGGGAGAGCGGAGTCACCGAGCGGCTCCGCAAGACGGCCGGGGGAGCGCTCATCGATATCGTCACCATCTTCCTGGGCATTGCTGTGGGGGCGACCATGGGGGCCGAGCAGATCTTGAATGTCCGGACGCTCTACATCCTGCTTCTGGGTGTGGTGGCCTTCAGCTTCAGCACGGCCGGGGGGATCGCCTTTGCCAAGCTCCTCAACCTGTTCCTGCGCCCCGGCAGGAAGATCAATCCCTGCATCGGCGCGGCCGGTGTATCCGCTGTCCCCATGGCGGCGCGGGTGGTTCAACAGTTCGTTTCCCGGGAAACGGATGGCCGGGTCAATCCCCTCATGCCGGCCATGGGCCCGAATGTGGCGGGCGTGATCGGCTCAGCGGTCGCGGCCGGTGTGTTTTTGACTCTCCTGGGCTAACGTCTGGATACGCGGGATCCCTCCAGACGAGCAGCGAACCAGGCCCACAGCTTCCTGTGGAACTCCATGCTGGGTGGATTGTCCTGCAGGATGGAAAACGCACTGAACTCGGAGGTGTCCTCCGGCGTCATCATGAAACGGGCCTCCGGATCCCAGAGAACAGGGAACTCGGGGTGGAACTGGATGCCCAGCACATGGGGGAAATCTTTATGGGCGATGGCCTCCACGATTTTTCCATCCAGAGAGGTGGCAATGGGGAACAGGCCCCGCCCCAGCTTCTCGGCTGCCTGGTGATGGGCGCTCATGATGAAAGGTGTGTCCTGGGGAGAAAATCCCAGTTCTTGGATGAACAGGCTCTCCGGGAGAAACCTTATGGGATGCAGGTTGTAGCTGAAGAGCTTTTTCTCTGGGAACAGCCGCGCGTGGGGATTGGTGTGCCAGCGTTCCTTCCCCAGGGCGATGACATCCTCCTGGGAACGGGCACCATAGATCTCTGATGCCACGTCCTGGACCATGGTGCCTCCGGTGCCCACGTTCAGGGTCTGCTCTCCCAGGCAGATGCCCAGGACCGGGAACTCCGGGGCTGAGGCGAGAAAGGGCACAAAGTCCTCGTCCTGGAGCCCGCCCAGGAGGTGAAACACGAAGGACAACTCCAGGAAGTGCCGGTAGGGTGTGCGGATCCCGGTCAGGAGGGAGGTCTCTTCCCCGTAGAGGTAGGGGGGAATGTCGGCTCCCCCGAAAAATATGATGCCGTCCGATTTTTCGAATATGTCTCTGAACTCTCCGGAAAGGCCGTGATTCCCGAAGAGGTTATCCCGGTTCAGCTCGCCGCTCAGTCGGTGGAAGCGGATCCAATCCAGGCCCCCGTCCTCGACCATGGCGATCGAGCGGTCGTATTCGGTGCGCTCCGCCTCATGGAACACGCCCACCACCTCGAGTTTGTCCGGTGAAAACAGGCCCTTTTCCCGCAGCGTACGCATCGCGTTGAGGGAGCCTGTCGAGGGATAGAAGATGGCCAGGCGGATCCCTTCCGCTTGGGCGGGAGCCGTATCAAAATGGCGCAGGGACACCTCAGGGCCTTCGCCCTTCTCCGTTCCCGGTGCTGGGGTGCGGCAGGCGGCCAGCACAAACGTGAGGCTCACGCTTATGAGCAGGCTGAAGAGGCGGATCGTTCTGGGCATGGGCAGCCTCCTATTTGGCATTGCTGACCGCATTATAGACGCCTCGCCCCGAATTGGCAAACCATACACGATCCGCCGCGGGTCTTCCGCTCGGACTGAAAACGGCCGGGAGGTGAGGCGAAAAGGAGCCTGCGGGAGCCGGGCCGAGATTGACATTTTCTGAAAAGCGCCTATCATAGGCTGTTTTTCTCTGAATCATGATCTGACCGTCTTTCCAGGAACTGTCCCGGTTATATTTTCATGGGGCAAACTTTTCGTCCCCGGATTCCGTTTATAGGAATGACGCCGCGGGTTCAGCGTCGATAGGATCGTGAGAAACCGACCGAAGGAGCATTTTGCGAAGACACAGTGTTATTACTTTGTGGCTGCTGGTGCTGGGCACGCTCGGCGCCCTGCCGCGCCCCACTCTGGCTGCCACTACCACGTCCATCCCTCGTATGTCCGGCAGCCCCAAAATAGACGGGATCCTGGACAATCCGTTATGGGAAAAGGAAGCCCTCAAGATCGATGGATTCCGCCAGTTTTCCCCGGTAGAAAAGGGGGATCCTTCCCAGAAGACCGAGGCCTACATCGGGCATGACCACAAGAACCTCTATATCGCCTTTCGCTGCTTTGACACGGATCCCCAGAAGATCCGGGCCTCTATCACCAAGCGTGACAATATCATAGAGGACGACTGGATCCTGGTCTTCCTGGACACCTTCAACGAGAAACGGCGTGCCTTCACCTTCATCATCAATCCCCTGGGGATCCCCCTGGACGGGATGCGGATCGAGGAGGGGGGCAATGACGACATCGACGGTTCCTGGGACGCGGTCTTTCAGTCGGAAGGCAGGGTCGACGAAAAGGGCTATACCGTGGAGATGGCCATCCCCTTTAAAAGCATCCGCTTCCCGGATGAGGAGGAGAAGGTCTGGGGCGTCACCCTGGGGCGCACGGTCGCTCGTACGGGGGAGATCATCATCTGGCCGGAGATGTCGCGGGACAAACCAGGGCTGCTCACCCAGGCTCAGGAGATGATGATCTACGGTGAGGTGGAAAAGGGGAAAAATTTCGAGCTCATGCCCTTTGCGACCTCGCTCAAGACCAAGGACAAGAAGGTGAACTTCGAGCCGGGTATCAATTTTAAATGGGGGATCAGCTCCGATCTTACTCTGGACATGACCCTCAACCCGGATTACAGCCAGATCGAGGCCGATGCGCCCCAGATCGACATCAACCGGCGTTTTGCGCTCTACTATCCGGAGAAACGGCCTTTTTTTCTGGAGGGCATGGAGATCTTTCGCTTTCCCGAGATCCAGATCGTCTACACGCGCCGGATCTTAGATCCCATTGCCGGGGCCAAGGTGTCCGGTAAATTCGGGCGCTACACCTACAGCCTGCTCTCCGCCTATGACATGAATCCCTCCGAGAGCCTGTGGGATGTGGGCAACAGCGGGATAAGCCAGGATGCCAACGCGCTCTTCAACATCTTCCGGATGAAGGCCGATGTCTTCAAGGAGTCGTATATCGGGTTCGCTCTCACTGACAAGCAGCTGACGGGCGGCTCCTACAACCGGCTGGTCGGGGTGGACGGGCAGATCAAGTTCACGGATCGCTTGTTCTTCAATTTCCAAGCCAATGCGGCCAAGACGAAATACGGGGAGGAGGAGAGCGATTTTGTTCCCGCCCTGTACGGGACTCTGGGCTATTTCTCCAAGTATTGGGGAGGCGGGATCTTCGGGACGGCCATGCACCCGGACTTCGTGGCCGCCTCCGGTTTTATCAACCGCGTGAACTACCGCGACCTGGTAGGCTACACCTACTTCAGTATCTATCCGGAAAAAAAGTTCATGTCCCAGATCCAGTTTCGGGCCAATGGCGGAAAGCGCTCTGGCTATCATGACAGCGTGCTGCAGGACCAATGGGTCGAACTCGATGCCAACCTGCGGTTCACGGAGTTCAGCCAGATGAATGTCGAGGTCCGGCGCAGCATGGAGCGCTACAGCGGGATCGACTTTAACAAGACCGGAGTGGAGCTGAGCGCCAGCACCAACCTGATCGGTTGGCTGCCCTTCGGATTCGTGCTGGCCACGGGAGACAGCATTTTTTATGAGCCTGATGATCCCTTCCTGGGATATAGCAACGTGTACGGAGTGTTTTTCACTTTGAAACCCAACAACAGGATACAGATCAACACACAGTTCACCAAGCAGACGTTTTGGGAGGAGTGGGGCGGCGAGGAGATCTACGACTACAACGTGCTGCGCAACCGGATCACCTACCAGCTAAGCAAGACGCTCTCACTGCGTGCCATCGTCGACTACAACCACTTTTACAAGACGCTCTACGGCAGTTTCCTGTTCAGTTACGTCTACCGCCCGGGCACCGTGTTCTTTTTTGGCGTGGACAACGATATCTTCCGGAACGACCTGGGAAACTACATCAACGACAACTACAGTGTGTTCGTCAAATTTTCATACTGGCACCGGATGTAAGGCGCACCACGGGGGGGATCAGCCCTCATAATCCCTCCCTTCACCCTCCTCGACAAATATCTCGGAGGTGCCGTCGGCATAGAGATGGACCGCGCCTTGAACCTTTCTGTAGCCGTCTCTCCTGCGCATTTTCCCGGATGTGTGGTTTCATTGTCTCTTGCGGGCACCCGAATGTCAAAAGCCGGAAAAGCAAGCCTTGGGCTGACAGCCAGGGGCGCAGCACGTATAATAGAGGCCATGAGTCTTGATTTCATTTTTGAGACAGCGGAATTCTGGGAGCTGGCCGAGCGGCTCGACAAGGGTGCAACACGGCTTCAGGTGACCGGAGTCACCTCGGCCGCCAAGCCCTATTTGCTGGCTGCCCTGGTGCATGCGACCGGCCGGGGGATCGTGTTCATCCGACCGACCTCGGCCTCTCTATTCCGCTTTGCCGATGAAACGCAATTTTATTGTGACCGCCTGCAGGTCGATCGGCCGGTCCGTGCGCTTCCGGCTCTCTCCGAAGATCCCTATCAGGAAGTTTTTCCTTCTCTCGAGACGGTCGCCGCCCGCATGCGCTGCTTCTGGGATGTCCTGCACCAGCGTGCTGGAATCATCGTGACCAGCCTGTTCGGACTCATCAAGCCCTTCCTCCTCCCCGCCGACCTGGAGGCCTCTTTTCTGACTGTAGAGACAGGACAAGCGCTGGCGCGGGACCGGCTGCTGGAGCAGCTGGCTCGATATGGGTATGAGCGTGCGGACATCATCAACCACCATGGGGAATATGCCTGGCGAGGTGGGATCGTGGATGTCTTTTCCCCCTGGGAATCCGTTCCCTCCCGCCTCGAATTCAGTGGAGATGAGATCGGCTCGCTGCGTGAGTTCGACCCCTCCACGCAGCGTTCCCTGCGTAAGACCGAATTCCTGAGGATCCCGTCCCTGCGGGAATTTCCCTCTGAACCAGATTTTGTGCAGGATTGGGCGGAGAGAGCCAAGTCGAGCCCCCCCCCAGGGACAACGCAGGACATGGAGGCGCGGATCGCTTCGCTGCAGGACGGGGATGTCTTTCCCTCATTCGTGTACCAGTCGCTGCTCTGCCGCGACCGCTTCACCTCTTTTCTCAGCCACCTGGAGGACCACATCCTGGTCCTGGACGGATTCGAAGAAGTCGAGAAAGACTGGTCGGACAATAAAGAGACCCTCGGGGCCCGGCATGCCGAGCAGACCGCCCAGGGATCTTTCAGCCTCTCTCCGGAGACGATGTTCCCTCCAAGCTTTTGGGAGGCTGTGCAGAAAAGGGCGGTCCGTCTCAATGAGCTGGAAGGCCGGGTTCCGCGAGCCAAGGTCCGTTTTTTCTTCCAGTCGGTTCCCCGGTTCAATAACAAGATCCCCTTTTTCCTCGACTTCCTGAAAAAGAAACAGGAGGAACGGGAGCGCTGTGCCCTGTTTCTCTCCGGAGAGGCCATACGCCGCCAATTCGCGGGCCTGTTGGCTCAGCATCAGATCCGGCATCTGGTCTCAGACGATCCTCTGCTTCCCCTCAGGGATGAATCGGTCACGCTCCTGCAGGGCCGGCTGAGCCGGGGATTCGGATACCCGCCCCAGAAGCTCCTGTTTTTTTCCGAGGGAGACGTGTTCACGGAAGAACGGGTGCTGGTCAGCCGCCCTCGGATCAAACCCTTTGTGTCCGATTTCCGGGACCTGCAGGTCGGGGATCACATCGTGCATACGGACTACGGAATCGGGGTCTTTTCCGGGCTGCTGCGCATGGATGTGGAGGACAAAAAACACGAGTTCATGGAGATCCATTATCGGGATGAGGACAAGCTTTTTGTCCCTGTTGAGGACATGAACCTGGTCCAGAAATATGCCCGCATGGGCACTGCCGCCCCCCTGCTCAGCAAGCTGGGCACGCCTCAGTGGGAGCGGGCCAAGGAGCGGACCAAGAAAGCCATCGAGGAAATGGCTCAGGAGCTTCTTGAACTGTATGCCCGGAGGAAGGCTGCACAGGGATATGGTTTCAGCCCGGCCGGGGATTGGAACAGCGAGTTCGAGAAGACCTTCTCTTTTCAAGAGACGGATGACCAGCTGCGGGCCATAACCGAGGTCATGCAGGACATGGAGTCCCCGTCGCCCATGGACCGGCTCCTCTGCGGCGATGTGGGCTACGGCAAGACCGAGGTGTCGATGCGGGCCGCCTTCAAGGCGGTCATGGACGGCAAACAGGTGGCGGTGCTGTGCCCGACAACGGTCCTCGCCAGCCAGCACCTTCAGACCTTCCGCCGCCGCATGCTGCTGTTCCCGGTCCGCGTGGAGGGCCTGACGCGCCTCCAGTCCCGTAAGACACAGGAATCGGTCCTGAACGACCTGCGGGGCGGGCTGGTGGACATTGTCATCGGCACCCACCGCCTGCTCTCCTCAGATGTTGAATTCCACGATCTCGGCCTGCTGGTGGTGGATGAAGAACAGAGGTTCGGGGTCAAGCACAAGGAACGGATCAAGCACATCAAGGCGAACATCGATGTCCTGACCATGACCGCCACTCCCATCCCCAGGACCCTGAACATGTCCCTGTCCGGTCTCAGGGATATCAGCCTGATCGAGACTCCACCCAAGGACCGGCTGGCCATCCACACGGTGGTCACCACCTTCAGCCGGAACCTGATCACATCGGCGGTGCGTCGGGAACTGCGACGGGGCGGGCAGGTCTATTTCATCCATAACCGCGTGGAAGATATCGAGTCCATGGCCCGCATGCTGGAAAATTGGGTACCCGAGGCTCGCGTGGCCTTTATTCACGGGCAGATGTCAGGCCCTGCACTGGAGAAACGGATGATCGATTTTATCCGGCAGGAGTACAACATCCTCCTCTCCACCACAATCATCGAAAACGGTATCGATATTCCTTTGGTCAACACCCTGATCGTCAACCGGGCGGACAGGTTCGGTCTGGCCCAGCTCTATCAGCTCCGGGGGCGCGTGGGGCGCTCGTCGCGTCAGGCGGCCGCCTATTTTCTGGTGCCTCCCCTGGCCGAGCTCACGCCCCTGGCCAAACAGAGACTGAAGGCCCTGAAGGAATTCAGTGAGCTGGGTTCGGGATTCCGCCTGGCCGCCAAAGATCTCGAGATCCGGGGTTCGGGGAGTTTCCTGAGTGACAGGCAGCACGGCTATATGGAGGCGGTGGGCTTCGATTACTACATGGACCTGCTGGAGAAGACCATCCGAAAGCTGAAAGGGGAGCCGGTCGAGGAGATGAAAAGCAAGATCAACCTCAAGCTGGCCGTCCGCATCCCCGAGTCCTATCTCCCGCAGACGAACCTCCGCTTGAATCTCTATAAACGGATCTCTTCTGTGGACAGCCTGGAGGAGCTGGACGGCATCGCGGAAGAGATCCTCGATCGCTACGGCCCTCTCCCTTCGAGCGTGCGCAGCCTGCTCCGTTACGGGACCATCAAGCATCTGGCCGGGAACCTCCGCATCAAAACACTGGATCGGGTTGGTTCGAAGCTCGTGTTCAAGTTCCTTCCGGATTCCTCTGCGGATGTCCGCCGGCTCACGCAGCTGGTGGAACGGTGCCGGGGTTCCATAACACCTCAGGGTGTACTCAGCATCGATCTCGGCTCCTCTGGAGAGACTTCTTTCCTGGATGAAACCATCCACATCTTGAAGGAGTTAAGCCTTATGTAATATAATAGGTCGACGTGGACGCAAATGAGAGCCTGCAGATCATTGTTCGTACATCATGCCGCTGTCGTACTGGTATGCGTCGGCCTGCTCGGCAGTTGCCGTACCCAGGAGCCTGAAGGCCGGAGCTCGAACTCGGGTACGAACGATCCCCGGGAAGCGGAAAGCATTGTCCTCTCGGTCGAAGAGGAGTCCTACACGCAGGCCGATTTTTCCAGCTACCTGGCCAAGACCGTGGGTGACGAGGCCTCTGAGCTGTCAGAGGCTGTGTTGAGCCGCCTGTTCGACAGCTTTGTGGAAGAAAGGCTCCTCCTGACCGAGGCATGGGACTGGGTGGATCAACTCGACCCGGCCGACAGAGAGAGCCTTGTATCTCAAGGCGGGGGGCGGCTCCCGGAAGACCGGCAGCTGATTGAGATCTGGGCGCGCATCCTGACCAAGGACATCACCGTGGCACCCGAAGAAATCAGCGATTACTACGAAATGCACAAGCGGGATTTTCTGAAGCTGGCTCGGGTCCGGGTCAGCCAGATATTGCTGTCCACCGAGGACAAGGCCGTGCAGGCCCTGGACATGATCAAGGATTCGGACGAGTCCCGCTTCCGTGAGGTGGCCAGACAGATGTCGATCGGGGTGGAGGCGGACAAGGGCGGGGCCATGGGAGTGTTCGAGCTGGGCCAGTTGCCCACAGAGATGGAGACCGTGATCTATGCCCTGCAGGAGGGGGAGATCAGCCGCATCGTCGAATCAGCATACGGGTATCACCTGTTCCGGCTGGATACCAGTTATCCCCCGGAGCTGGTCCCGGAAGAGGAGGCCGTTCCCGAGATCGAGGCCAAGATCCTGGAGGGGAAGCTGCAGGTGCAGCTGAGCTCCCATCTCGTCGCTCTCAAGGAACGTCTGGATTGGACCATGGAAACCCGAAATCTTTCTTTTACGTATCTAAGGAACGGACATGAATAAACCGGAAATACTGCTGGCTGCACTCCTGCTGCTGGGGGGAGCGGTGGGGAGCATCGGCCAGGAAGTGGTCGAAGCCATCGTCGCCATCGTGAACGATGAAATCATCACGCTGTCCGATTACAAAGCCCAACATGACGCGCTCTATCGAGAGCTCAGGACCAGGATCCAGGGCGAAGAATTCCAGGAGCAGTACGAGTTTGCCGCAGCACAACTGCTCGACGAAATGATCATGGGCATCATCCTGCTCCAAAAAGCCCGCGAATTGGATATTGACGTGACCGAACAGATCAATATGTATATCGAGGACATCAAGAAGAAAAACGGGATCGAGTCCGATGCGCAGCTGAAAGTGGCGTTCGAACAGCAGGGAGTGGATTTCGAGGAATGGCAGATCCAGATGCGAGAAATGTATCTGCGCGATATGGCCGTGTATGCGGAAGTGGGGCGGAGCGTCGTGGTCGACGACGGGGAGATCTTCACCTACTACCGCCAGCATCCTGAGGAATCTACCGAGCCGCCGGAGTACCATATCCGGGGCATCTTCATCTCCGGCGAGGACAAGACCACCGAGGACGCCGAGCTCAAGAAGCAGGAGATACTGGACCTGCTGGAGAAGGGGGAGGATTTCGGCAGCCTGGCCGGCACGCATTCCGAGGGGCCCAACAAGGACAAGCAGGGGGATCTCGGCACGTTCAAGGAAGGGGACATGCTCGACGCCTTTGAACAGGAAGTGGCCAATCTCGAGGCAGGAGGCGTGACCCCCTGGATCTCCATCCAGAGCGGCTGGTATCTGCTCCGCCTGGAGGAGAAGACAGAAAGCCGGCTGCTTGCGTTCGATGATGTCCGAGACCAGATCCAGGAAAAGATCTTTGCAGAGCGCACTCAGACCGAGAGGCTGAAATATCTCAAAAAACTGAAGGCGGCCAGCTTTATCAAGATCCTGATCTCAGATCCCCTCCAACGCATAGAACGCCGTCCGTGAACGACGGTCGTTTTTTTGCGATCAGAGGACACACACCGCAGCGGCCACGGCCGTGGTCCAGAGCCCGGCCTCCCCTTGACCGGTCTGGGTGATGTTCTGGGTCGTCACCACCAGAGAATCCGAGATCCGGTACTCGCTCTTCTCTTCATCCCAGATCTCGCTCAGGTCGAAATCCTGCCCCACGATCGTGGCCAGCATGAATGCGGCCAGGTCCTCCGCGTGATGCCCCGCATCATGTTCGTTCAGCCCAAAGCTGTGATGTTCGGCGAGATAACCGTAGTGGTCGGGAGTGTTGGGCTTGGCCACCCCGATGGACGCCGCGATCCAGCGGTGCGCCTCATCCGTGGCATGTTCGCTCATCACCAGGTGCAGGATCTGCCCGTGTTTCAGATGGGTCAGCCCTTCCTCTCGGGAGATCAACCGGCAGTGCGGGGGAAAGATGCTCGAAATCTTGACCAGGTTGAAGGGAGAGATCCCCGCCTCCCGAAGTGCCAGTTCGAAACTCGCCAGTTTCTCCTTGTGGCGCCCGAGGCCTCGGGTCAGGAATATCCGGGAGGGGACCATGCTGTTCATGGCATCACTTCTTGATGGTTTCCTGGGGCTTGGGCTCCATGCCCACGGGCTCGGGCTCGGTGAAGTTGATCCTGCGGGATATCTTGTACTGTCCCACTTTGACGAACTGTGATCCCTTGGATTTGAAGAAGAGCTTGACTTCTGCTGTCTGCCAGGCTGGATTGTCGTTGAAATGTGACAGGTTCTGCCCTTCCACTCCTTGAAAGCTTTGGAGCGATATGAGCTCACCGGTCTCGCCCGGATTGACCGCGTCGCCGGCGATGCCGGCCACAAAATTGTCGCCGAGGTTTTTGTTCTCATCCACCATCTTGAAGATCGCGTTGCAGTAGACGTACTGGAGCGGTGTCTCCCCCACGTTCTTGATCCTGAAGGAGATGGCGGGCACCAGGATGAGCTTGGGCGGCCAGGGCTGGTAGTATTTCTTCTCCCAGCGGGTATCTATGTCCACAACCTCCACCGAGGCCTTCAGCTCTTCCTCGGTCATGCCTGGGGAACAGCCGGGCAACCAGAACAGGGATGCGGCCAGGAGCATCAGCAGCCACCCTGCCAGGAAACCTTTGGGAATGATTTTCATCGCAGCCTCCTCGGTCAGCCGTTGGGATAGTATCAATATAAAGTATACATGGATTTATAGCAAATCTTCCCCGGGGGAGAGAATCCCTGTTATTCAATCCGTGCGGAAGACCCCCCCCAACCACCCCATGCGCCCGGATTGAATAACAGGGATTCTGGGCGAGAAAGGTTCCAGTCCCGTCTGGTTGTCCCTCACCTCCCCATGTGCTCGGACTGAATAGGCCAGCTCCAGAACTCTGCTCAGTCACCCTGGCTGGTTGTCATTTGTCCGGACCAATAAAGACAGAGGCCTCCGTCCCTATCGTGCTTCTGCATATCAGCGGTCCCTCCGACCTGCTCTCCCAACAAATTGCACGCATTGATGCTTTTTGATCAGGGGGATTCCGAAGGCCGGTTACTGCACGACTTCGGAGGCGAAGACGGTCTGCAGCCCGTAGCGTTCCACCAGGTGCAGGTTTTCCCGCAGCACCTTCAGCGTCTCGGGAGAGGGATGGCAGATGCCTACGGCATAGCCGTTCTGCTGGGCGTGGCGGAACAGGCGGATCAGTTGAGAGCGGATGAAGCCCTCCTCGATCTCGCTGGCCAGGAAGACGTTGCGGAAGGCGCTGGGGATCTCCATCAGCTGCGCCACATCATAGGCTACGGATTCTGCAGTGGTTCGGCTGTCGATGAAATAGAGGCCGCGGTTTTTAAGCTGCTCCAGCACGATCTGAATGAGTTTGGGGTCCGATGTGATTTTGGATCCCATGTGAGTATTCACGCCGTCGATGTAGGGAACCTGTCCCAGGCTTTCCTGCACGGTGCGGATGATCTCCTCCGTAGTCATGCCGGAGTGGATGATCCCTTCGGTGTGGTTGTTGTCGTAGGTGTTGTACAGAGATTCCAGAGGGAGGTGAAGGATGACTTCCAGGTTGTTCTGACGGGCGATGCTGGCAGTCTCGTGTGCCAGGCTGCTGTAGGGCAGGATGGCTACTGTGATGGCCTGTCCGAGCCGCGTGACCGCTTCGATGGCATCCAGGCTGTTGCCCATGTCGTCAATGATGATGGCCACCCTGTTCCGGGCCTGCTGAGGCTGCTCCGGACGGGGGCCCGCCTCCGCCTGCCCGGTCCGGCAGGAGACCAGTAGGGAGAGCAGCTGCTTGTTCCGGTCCTGGATCTGCCAAAGATAGTAAGTTTTGTCCTCCTCCTGCTCGCGCTGACTCTTGGTCGCCTTGGCTCTGATTCGGGGCAGCTCCCGGTCCAGACGGGTTTCCAGTTCCCTGTATTGTTCCGGGGTCACCTCCAGCATCATGTGATGGATGCCTTCGCTGTCCCGGTATTGGCTTACTTTGTCCGGAGAGACTCCCATGGCCTGCGCCTGGGCCAGGACCAGCTCGCCGGGCGTCTGGTCTGTCCAGGCGACCTGGGATTTGGGGGTGCGGGCCCTGAACAGCCAGGCCCCCCCATCCCGTAGGAAGCGGATGTAGTCCAGCCCCAGGACACATGTCAGTGCCAGAATGGAAAAAGCGATGATGAGGGAACGGATGCGGCTCGTGTGCATGGATTATCGAGAATCGATCAGTTTGCGGGTCTGCTCCAGGTAGGCGGTGGTACCTTGTTCTTCGGTCTCGAGCTTTATATCGGGGGAGATCCCTTTCTCCCAGAGTTCACCTCCGCCAGCCGGATGGAATACCCCCGAGGTCAATACCAGGCCGGTTCCATCCTCCAGGGGAAAAAAGCTCCCCTGAGCCACCAGCCCCAGTGTCTTGTGGCCGATGATCCGCGCATTTCTGTTCCGGTTGAGCACGATGGCGGCCAACTCTGCCGGGCCCATGGTCGCCTGGTTGGTCCAGATCACGAGGGGCAGGTCCGGGAGCTCGGGCTCTTCTGAGCACGAGAGGGACTCCTTCAGACCGCCCCTCTTCTCCAGGTCGCCGATCCCGTCCTTCTGCAGGAAAAGGTTGGTGAACGCAAGGGCCTCTTCCAGCGTGCCGTCATGGCAGTTGCGCAGGTCCAGGACCAGGGTTCGGTTGGTTTGTTTAAGTCGGGGGACCAGCTCTGCCTTCAGCCGGTCGACCAGCGGAGCGTGGAGCATATGGACCTGCAGTATGCCCCCGAGTGCCTGCTCCTGGGAATAGGTGAAGGGTCCGTCCTGCAGCCGACTGCGTGCGATCTCCAGGGTCAGGCTCTTGCTGCCCTGAGTCGTCTTGATCGAGACCGGATCGCTGTCCGAGGCCTTCTGATACAGGTTGGCCTCCAGCATGCTGAGCCCCAGAGTGGAGATGCCGTCCATGGCATAGATCGGGTCCCCCAGCTTGAGCCCGCTCTCGGCTGCCGGGCTTTTCTCCTTGATTCCGATCACCAAGGGAAATGTGCCGTAGCGCTTGTACAGGATGAGTCCAGTTTCATTATAGTCGGTCCGTCCGCGTTCCTGGTATCGCGTGACCCCAGCCTCATCGAGATAACTGGAGAGCACGTCGAGGGAGTCCACGAGCCCCTTGAATGCGCCGGACATGGTCTTGACCGGATCAGGCTCTTCCACATAGTCCAGTTGGACCAGACGCATGACGAGCTCCAGCAGGCGGATGGATTCATCGGGCTGGGATTGGGGAGCGGCTCCGGGGAGGA
>JAUWTO010000005.1 GCA_030614685.1 Candidatus Aminicenantota bacterium | reverse complement strand
GCCATCCGCACCGCACTCGGCCACGTTCGGGGCGACATCGTCATTATCCAGGATGCCGACCTCGAGTATGATCCACAGGACTACCTCCCGATCTATGAATTGTTCAAGGATCCCACGGTCCAGGTGGTTTACGGAAGCCGCCACCTGAACGTAAAGAATTTCCGCTTCCTTATCCAGTGGTTCTCCAACCGTTTTCTGGGCGGGAACTACCAGGTCGGATACTTTCATCATTTTGCGGGAGTTCAGGCCCTGAACATGATCGCGAACATCCTGTTTTCCGCAAACACCACGGATACCGCCACCTGTTACAAAGCGTTCCGGACCGAGGTCCTGCAGGAGATTCCCTTGAACTGCATCGGGTTTGAATTCTGTATGGAGGTGACAGCCAAGGTGCGGAAGGCCGGCCACAAGATCCACGAAGTGCCCATCTCCTACCATCCCCGTTCCAAGGAGCAGGGCAAGAAGCTGCGCTGGATGTTCGGATTCAAGGCTATTTCCACTTTTTTTCACTACCGATTTTTCAAATAAAAAAGGGGATGACCCCGGATTTAATACAGGTACGGACACATGCCTCAGAACAAAACCTATGAGACGCAGAGGGCGAAGAACCTGATCCAGAAGCCCGGGCTTTTGAACATCGGGACCCCGGCAGGGCAAAAGGGGACGCTACGCCGGGCGGACTGGATCATCGAGGCTGCGGGAATGGGCCACGGCCAGCACGTACTGGAGGTGGGCTGCGGCACCGGCTTTCTCTCGGAGATCTTTATCAGGACCGGGGCCAGCCTGCATGCCATCGATATCGCCGAAGACTTGGTCATCGAGGCAGCCCGGCTCTGCGGCCCGCAGGCGGACTTCCAGGTCAGTGACATCGAATATCTGCCCTACCAGGACAAGTTCTTCGATGCCATCATCGGGGTTCGTGTTCTCCATCACCTGGATATGGACCCGGCTTTCAAGGAGATCGGGCGGACCCTGAAAAAGGGAGGGGTCATCGCATTCTGTGAGCCGAACATGGTCAATCCCCAGCTGGCGCTGCAGAAGAACATCCCCTTCATCAAGCGGCTAATGGGCGACACCCCGGACGAAACCGCGTTCTTCCGGTGGAGGCTCAAGAAGTTCCTGAAGGATCGGGGTTTCACCGACATCGTTGTCGAGCCCTTTGACTTCCTTCATCCCTGGGTCCCGAAGAAGATGATCGGAGTTGTGGACAGGTTCGGCCGGTTCCTGGAAAGGGTCCCCGGGCTGCGGGAGATCGCGGGATCCCTGCAGATCTTTGCCAGGAAAGCCTAGGACCTAATCGATCCGCTCATAGATCTCGACCTCAGGATTGATCTTGTCGAGGTTGGTGAAGATCCATTTCTGATCATTCCGGTAGATATCCCGGTAGCTCCACAGCAGCCATGGGGATTCGAACCGGTAGCGCAGGACCAGGCGATAACCCAGCTTCTCCCGGCGCAGGCGGTCATAGACTTTTTCGGAGTTGATCCGGGCAAAATCCGAGTTCACCAGCAGGTAATCGGGCTTGAGGCGCTGCAGGGTTCTCCTGGTCAGGGTCTTCATCCGGCGTGTGATCTCAAAGGACTCGAGCCGGGGCAGATACATCCTCGACCCTACCAGTCCGATAAGGGCGTCCGGCGCAATGTTGCGCTCCAGGGATCTCTCGACTTTGTATCTGGCATCGAAGACCATTTGTATGTTCCCCGAAGACGCATACAGGCCGGTATACAAGAACAGGAGGACAACGGCGGCGATCCGGAGCCCGGGCAGCCGCCGTCCCGGTGCCAGGAAGCCGGCGAGCAGCCTCCCTCCAAAAAAGGCGAGCGTAAGGCACAGGGGGAGAAAGAAACGGACGCAGTTGTACCGGATCACACTGATGAAAAAGATGTAGTAGGAGAGCCCGGGGAGCAGGAGCCAGAACAGGAGCGGCGCCTCTTTGCGGGCCCGAAACAAAGCCGCCAGGCCCAGGGCACAGAGCAGGAACATCGGCCAGCCGACGGAGAAGCGGATGTAGCGCAGGCTGGACCACAGCATGCCGGCATGCCCGGACAGTGTGTTCTCATAGACCTGAAACCTCTGGCTTCCCGGCCCGGTGATGAATCTGACGTGTCCCAGGAATCCGCCGGGGCTGAAGAGGATGTTCTGAATGAGGACGAACAGGACTACGGCCAGGGCCAACGACAGGATTGTCCTCCGATTGAACACAGAAGCCATGATCCCGGCCCGACCGTCCTCTTTCCGCCGCCTCAGGTGGGCCGAGAGGATGATGCCCAGCGGCATCAGGACATAGAACCCATACGCCTGGTCCTTCGTGCAGACACTGAAGACCGCCGCAGCGGTGAACAGAAGATAATCCGCCAGGCGGTGCGCTTTTAGGATCCGGAGGTAGAACCAGAGGGACAGCATGAACCAGAAAATGAAAGGGATCTCCAGGTTTGCCGTCTTGGAATAATACACAAAGGGGACGCTCAGGGCGGAAATAAGGGCAGTGAAAAGCGCCGCTCTCCTGTCGAAGATCTCCCGACCGCATCTGTAGACGATGTACACGATGGACGTTCCCATGAGCAGGCTCAGACACCGGCCGATGAAAAAAAACACGGTGTTGACCTGGTATCCGTGGAGATCCAGCCCGGTCAGCCAGTGAAGGGCGAGGATGGGAAGGTACGCGAGCGTCAGGAGGTAGAAGTGGAGGGGAGGGTATTTGACATACCATCCTTGAGAGAGCCCCTGCTCCAGCCCCGCGATCACACGCGAAGGGGCCACCTCATCGGGGGCCCACCCGCTGCCCGGCAGCCCCCACCAGATGCCCACCCCATTCATCAACAGGCTCAATAACAGAATGAGCAAAAGAGCCCGGGAGGCCGGCTCTTTCCCCTGGGTTTCAGTCATGACTTATTTGATGTATCCCAGGGCCTTGAGTTCCTTGATCTCTTTTTCGGTCAGCGTCTTTTCTATGTCTTCCTTCCCGATGGTGGCCAGCTTTTCCTGGGCCTGAGCCCACCCGGAAAGCCTCCCCTTCAAATAGGCCGAAGCGATCGGGTTCCTCCCGATGAGATTCACCTGCTCACCCGGATCCTGTTCCAGGTCGAACAGCTCGTATTCCCGCAGTTCATCGCTCCACTCTCTGCCGATGTGGATCAGTTTCCAGTGTCCTGCAACGACAGCCTTGTGGTTCAACTCGACACCGGTCTCCAGAAAGATCTCACTGTGGGAGGGGGCGCCGGACAGAGAGGAGGACAGCAGCAGGTCCCGCAGGCTCTTGCCCGCACAGTATCGGGGAACGGCCAGGCCGGCCAGGTCCAGAAGCGTGGGCAGGATATCGATCTCCTGGACATTTTCTGCGATGACCCTTCCGGCATTTATCTGGCGTGGTAGCTTTACCACAAAGAGATGCCGGACCGATTCCTGATACAGGTTCTGTCCATGGGCAAATCCGCCGTGTTCGTAGAACTGCTCCCCATGGTCCGACATCAAGACAATGAGGGTCTCATCATAGAGTCCCAGGCGTTTGAGCTCCGCCATCAACTCGCCGAAGCTCTGATCGTTTTGGGCAATGGTAGCATCATATTGGGCCACGAGTTGGTAAAGGTCGATCCGGCCCAGGCCTTCCACCTCTACGATCCGGCTGTGCTCCTGCAATTCCTCCTTGGTAAACACGGGAATGAATTCTTCCTTGAGCTGGTAGGGGCGGTGGGGCTCCATGGTATGGACATAAAGGAAAAAGGGCGTCTGTTTTTCCTGCAGCTGAGCAAAAGCATAGGTATTGAGCGTCTCGGCGGTCCCCCCCTCCAGGTTGGAATGATATTTGAAATAGGAGAATCCCTGATCGAAATTGAAGAACTGCTTGATCCCTGCGTTGGAGGATACCCCCAGAGTGTGGTATCCGGCTTCCTTCAGGATCTCTGCCAGCGTCTGGTGCTCCTTGGCGAGGCCGCTCTTCAGATCGATGGCCATGTGCTGGAAGGGATAGAGGCCCGTAAACAGCACGCCGACGGATGGCCGCGTCCATGAAGACTGGGCATAGGCCTGTTGGAAAAGCACGCTGTCCTTCACGAACTCGGCCATATGGGGGGCGGTGTCCCTCGGGTATCCGAAAAACGGAAGATGGTCGGGGCGGAGACAATCCACCAGATAGATCATGATGTTGAAAGGCTGGGAGGGTGCCGCCTCCAGGGGCGGGTTGCCGGCCGGTAAGCGCGTACCTGCCCGGCTCGAAATCCGTGCGTTCGAGATCTGGACCATGGCGGATGATCTCTCCCGCGGCAGATCGCTCTGGAACACAAAACTGACCTGGCACACATGATCCCGGTAGGCGGAAAGATCAAGGGTCATGCGGTTTCTGCCGGGCCTGCGTCCGGATTCGAGTTCCTGATTGAACAGAACTGCGCTCTCCCCGGACGAGGTCGACAGGCCGATCACCAATCGTTCCCCATAGGCCTGGTCCTGCCGGGGAGCATCAAAGGAGTACTCGAAGGAGAGCGACGCCTCCGGCGGAAGCTTGAGAACGTAGGCGAGGCTGGAGTTGGCGGGCAGCGCGAGGCCATTTTTTCGGGAGAAAAGGCGCTTTTCTGTCACGGCTTTCACCAGCTGAGGTTCCGGCACATCCCAGGGAAAAAAGACCGGGTCTCCCCCCATGAAGCGGAAACTCTGGAGTGCAAGCCAGTTTTTGCCTCCGGTCTGTTCCGGAAGGGGTGTACAGCGGAACTCCAGGTAGTTCTCGCCGAAGAGGAGGTACTTTTCCGGGGCCGGGAAGGTCAGTTCCTGGAATTCAATCCCATGAAAGGGAGCGGAGTGAACCGGATGCCCGTTCAAATGGATACTCAGCTCGGGAGCCGGCCCCGTGGCCGGGGGGAGCAGGCAGCGGAGCTTGAGTTGAATCCTCTGATCTTTTCTCTGGGCCGCCCCAAAACGAAATACGGCCCGGTCCCGATTTGTGGAGACAAGGAGGGCAGATTTGTCGACCTCCCTGTTCCGCGTCCACCCAAACATGCGGGCTCTCGTGGTCCAGGTTTGAAACAGCTCAAGATGATCCTCCGCCGCCATCACCTGAGCACTGGGAAATTCATGGAAAAGATCAAATATCTCCGCCTCTCGAGGCTTAGAACAGGAGAGGAGGAGCAACCCGAGGCAACTCAGGATACAGATCTTTGTTTTCATTTTCTACACCGCAGGACTGATACGCTCGCTCCAATGGAACATGATGCTTATAGCAGAAGAAAATACCAAAGTCAAAACCGGCACCCTGTGCCGCGGGCCGCAGCCTCGATTCTGCGAGGATCGCACACACAGGTATGTTTTTGAGGAACCTGTCTTTCTCCCGTAGCCTCGACCTGCTTCCCAAAAACATACTTACGAAGACGCCTCCCCTCACAGAATTGCGTTCGTGTCCTCCTCCTGCGATTTATTGACAAAACCTGTGTTTTGCTTTATAAATGGTCCTTATTCTCATATTCAAAAACCCTACAGCTCTCCGAGGAGGACAAAGTGGTGAAGAGTAAAGATGGCTTGATCAGCGCAGGAATTCTCTGGCTGTTCGTTTTCGCAACCTTCGTGGGAGCGCAGGAAGCTCCGGTACTTTCTGATATCGCAGTCCAGAAGGGCACGGACCAGCTGGAAGTACGGCTGGTCGTCAGCGGCCCGGTCAGCTATGAAAGCTTCACGCTGTTCAACCCCAACCGGCTGGTCATCGACCTGCTGCAGGTGAGCGAATTCAGGAATCCCGCCGAGGTCAATGTCAATGACTTCGGTGTGAGCCGCATCCGTACCGCCAAGAACCAGCCCGATGTGGTGCGTGTGGTCTTCGACCTCGACGATACCGTGCCCTCATATTCCATCGAGGACAGGCAGGGCACCATCCACATCTTTTTCCGTTCCGAACGGCCGGCCGGTCGTCAACCGGAGCCGAAACCGGTGGAGAAGCCAGTCCAGACGGACCCTGAGAGGGAAACCCCGCCACCGGTCACACAGCCCAGGGAGGCCGTTCAATCGGACCCACAGGCGCAGTACGGCACGACCGCCAGAGGCCGGGCCCTCTCCCTGAACCTGGGAGGCGGGCTGTATATGCCGCAAAGCATGAATTTCCAAGAAGTCTACGGCAAGTCCTCGATGTCTCTGGGCCTGGGCGTGACCTACTATCTCCCCCTGAGCAGCGTGGAAGACCTGGGATTCAGCCTGGACGGGAGCTACATTTCCGCAACAGGAGCGACCACGGCCACAGCCGAAGAGGTCAAATTGACTCTGATCCCCGTGATGCTGACGGCATTCTATCAGCGCCACTTCGGGAACATCATCCCTTACGCCGGTCTGGGCGCGTCCCTCTTCAACTACAAAGAGACTTTGCCTGAGACTTTTTCTGTGCCTGAGGTCACGGGACCGGTACTCGGATTCAATTTCCTGATCGGGACCCATGTGAAGCTCATGCAGCAGCTGTCTCTCAGGGCCTATCTACGCTATCACGTGGCCAAGAAAACCGATGAGGACAATTTCGAGATCAACCTGACCGGGAGCGAACTGGGTATCGGGTTCTCCTACTTCTTTAACCTTTAAATGCCTCAACAGCGGCCCTGACCCCTCCCAAAAAAAGCGGAGGCTCCAACGTTCGTTTCAGATTCCCGAGATCGGGCTGAAAGGAGCGGAGTTCGTGCCTTAACGGACCGATCGGACGAGGGACAGGCAAGCGCATGAAAAAGAGCCGCCGCCATGCCTTGGGCCAGCATTTTCTGAAGAATCCCCGGATCCTGAGTAAGATCGTCGCAAGCATCGCTCCCGGCGCGCATGATACCATCGTAGAGGTGGGTGCCGGGGAAGGACACTTGACATCCCTCCTGGCCGAAAAGGCAGGACACGTCATCGCCCTTGAAAAGGATCCCCGCCTTATACCGGGACTGCGGGAAATGAAGCTCTCTAATGTGAGCCTGCTCGAGGTCGATGTCCTGACTGTCCGCCTCCGCGATATCATCTCCGTTCCCCGAGTCACCGTGGTGGGCAACCTGCCCTATGCCATTTCCTCTCCATTCCTATATAAGCTCATCGAGGAGAGGGAGGCCGTGCAGGCGGGGCACTTCCTGCTGCAGAAAGAGGTCGCGGAGCGGGTCTGGTCCCTCCCGGGGAGCAAGAAGTTCGGCCCGCTGAGCATCCTCGTCCAGAACCACTTCCATCCCCGGATCGCCTTCTCACTCGGCCCTGGGGCGTTCTCCCCGCCTCCAAGGGTCGATTCCGCCCTGCTGTCCCTGACTCCAAGGACACAGGCGCTGGCCCCCTCTGTACGTGAAGAGTCGGATTTCCGTAAATTTGTCCATGGTCTGTTCCTGCAGCGACGGAAGACGCTTGGGAACAACCTGAAACACATGGGGTGGACACAAGCTGAGATCGAGGATGCCTCTCGGCGGTGCGGCATCGACCTGGGAAACCGGTCCGAGCAGTTGGCCCTGGACCGGATCGTCTGTCTGTATGAGGCCCTCTCCCCTTAATCCGGGTTAGGATTCCCCTCAAAATATGCTATAATTCTGCCCATGGCACGGAAAAAACCAACACCGCGGAAGAGATCGACCGCCAAATCTCCTCCCAATAAAAACAGGCGCTCCAGGCGTGTGCACTCGCCTGAACTGCTGGGCATACTCCTCCTCTTTCTGGCGGCGGCCATGTTCCTGAGCCTCATGAGCTATCACGCCTCCGATCCCTCCTGGGCATCGGCCTCATCCGAACAGGCCCGGATACAGAATTACCTGGGCCGCGTCGGCGCCTCTGTGTCCGAAGCCCTGCTGCAGCTTTTCGGCTTCGCCGGGTTCCTCCTTCCGCTGGCCCTGGTCTACCTGAGTATCAAGATGATGTTCTCGCGAGAAGAGTTCCGGCCCCTGGTCCGGATCGGAGGTCTGGCCCTGCTGTTTTTTCTGCTCTGCCCGTTCCTGCATTTCCTCTCCCCCAAGGTGAACTGGCGGGGGGCCGAGATCTCGACAGGTGGCGTGCTGGGAGAGCTGATCGCACCCCTGCTCTCCAGTTATTTCAACCACACGGTCTCGATCCTCCTCCTGGTGGGACTCCTGCTCCTGTTCCTGATGTTTTCGACCAGGATCTCGGTCAAAGGCCTGTTCGAGATGTTGATGCGCTTCTTCAGATTCCTATTCAAAGAGGTCAAGATCCGCATCACTCACTATCAGAAGGAAAAAAAGAAAGAAAAGATGCGGCGCCGGGTCAGCGAGAAATACGCTGATCCCCGTGAGGAAAAGCCGAAGCGTCCCGCCCCCAAAGAAAAGCCGGAGAAAAGCAAGCCGGAGAAAAAGACGGCGAAGAAACCGGCGCCGGTGAAGATCGTCCCGCCCCCGGCTCAGGAAAAGCTCCTGTTCCCCGAGATGAGCGAGAAGGGGGATTACAATTTTCCCCCCATTACTCTCCTGGATCCTGGGCAGGAGGCGGAAAAGATCGACAAGAACGAGCTGTACGAAAAAAAGCAGATCATAGAGGAAAAACTCCTGCAGTTCCGGGTGGAGGGCGAGGTCCGGGAATACCATCCCGGCCCCATCATCACCACCTACGAGTTCTATCCCTCCCCCGGGGTCAAGGTCAGCCAGGTCGCCAACCTGTCTGAGGATCTATCCCTGGCATTGGGAGCAGAATCCATCCGGATCCAGAGGATCCCGGGCAAGTCGACCCTGGGCATCGAGATTCCCAATAACAAACGGGAGATCATCAAGCTGAGGGATATCCTCCAGACCGAAAAGTTTGTGAAATCCCCCTCCAAACTCACCATTGCTCTTGGAAAATCCGTACACGGCGAACCCTATATCACCGACCTGGCGGTCATGCCCCACCTGCTCATCGCCGGCGCTACGGGCACCGGCAAGAGCGTGGCCTTGAACGCGGTCATCGCCAGCCTCCTCTACAAGGCCTCGCCGGACGAGGTCAAGCTCATCCTGATCGATCCCAAGCGGCTGGAATTCGCCTTGTACGACGGCATTCCCCACCTGCTCTGTCCCGTGGTCAAGGACCCCAGAAAAGCGGAAGGGATCCTGCTGGACGCCATCCAGAAGATGGAGGAGCGCTACTATACCCTTGGACAGCTGAAGGTCCGCAACATCGATCAGTACAACCAGAAGGTCAAAAAGATATTGGAGGAACAGGGCAAAACCCTCTCGGAGGAAGAAAAAGAGAAGCTCAAGCCCCTGCCCTACATCGTGATCATCATCGACGAGCTGGCGGAGCTCATGATGGTGGGGGCTCAGGAGGTGGAGTACTGCATCGCCCGGCTGGCCCAGCTGGCCCGGGCCGTGGGCATCCACCTGGTCATGGCGACCCAGCGTCCCTCCACGGATGTCATCACGGGGACCATCAAGAACAACTTCTCCAGCCGTATCGCCTTCCGGGTCCCCTCCAAGATCGATTCCCGGATCATCCTCGACACCGGGGGGGCGGACAAGCTGCTGGGAATGGGGGACATGCTGTTCATGCCTCCGAACTATCCGCGCCTGCTGCGGCTGCACAGCTCTTTCATCTCGCTGCCCGAGAACACACGCCTGATCAAATTCGTCAAGGAACAGGGAACCCCGGAATATGACGAAAGAATCATCAAGGTCCTGAAAAGCCCGGCCGGAGTGGTGGAAAGCGAGGCCGGAGAACGGGACCCGATCTTCGAGAAGGCGGTGGAGCTTATCCTGATGACGGGCCAAGCCTCCGCCTCCTACCTGCAGCGGAAGCTGAGGCTGGGTTATGCGCGGGCGGCCCGGGTCATTGACCAGATGGAACAGGAAGGAATCGTCGGCCCTTCAGAGGGGAGCAAACCCCGGGAAATCCTGGTCGATCCGGAGACCTACTTGAAGCATTCTGGAGAATGATCCACACAGGACCCGGATCATTCTCAATGGAAGGTCAGATAGGGGATCTCATCATCCTGCTCATCGCACTCCTCCAGACCCGGTATCAACCCGGAAGCCGAGGCAAGAAGACACAGAAACGCGAAGTCCTGTGTCTCCAGTTCAAAATCTGATATAAGCCTTTGATTGAGGCGGCTCAACAGGATCCGCGCCTCTCTGCGTCTAGGTAAGGCCTGTTTACTTTTTTTTGCCGTAACGGGTTTCGCTCTCATTTCAAGAACTCTCCCACTCACACCAGTCACCGAAGATCCGATCCGAGGGAACGCGCGGCATCTGTACCGTATGCATCCTCGCGGATTCACTGAAAATTAGTCGCTTCACACAAAGTGAATTTGAACTTTGCACTTTTTTCCTAACTTATTCAAACTAAAACGACTAAACTCAAGTCAAGAGTTGTACCAGGAAAAATGGGCTTCAGAATATCCGAGAAACAGGAGTGATTCGTGGGTGAACTTGTCAACGACGCACAGAGCTTCTATAATGTGAGGACTGTGGAAAGACCGAACATCGAACACGACCTGGACGCCATCATCGCGAAATACCGGCCCATTGTCAGCTTCCGTGTGAAAAAATCCCTGGGCTCCTACACACCGGACTGGGAAGATGTGGTCAACGAGATCATGCTCAACGCCATCGAGAAGCTTGAAAGTGGGAAATTCAGGGGTGAATCGTCCGTCGGGACCTTTATCTATACCATTACCAGCCGCAGGATCATCGACCACATCCGCAAGAAAAGCAAATCGCTCAAGTATGCGCCGGAACCCAATCCTTTCCCGCAGCCACAAGAACATGTAGAGAACAAGGAGCGGGCGGAGATGATCGCCCGGCATCTGGAGAAGCTCAAGCCCAAATATAAAGAGATCCTCTACCTGTATTATTACAAGGAACTGTCCCGGGACGAAGTGGCAAAAAAACTGGACATTTCGCCTCGGCGGGTCAGTGAACGTGTGAATTATGCCCAGAAATTACTCAAGAAGATGATGAAGAAATGATATTTTCCTCAATATTTTGGATACCTCGACTAAACTTATGAAACCAAAAGTGAGGCAAGGGTAATGACCGAATGCAAGTTTGAAGACCTGATCGATGAGTACTTGCTGAACACACTCAGCGAGGAAAAGAGAAACCAGTTCGAAGAACACTACTTCAACTGCCCTGCCTGTTTCCAGAAAATGGCGGAACGGGACGACATGATCACCGCCATCAAGTGGAAAGGCCACGAGATCTTCTCAGACCTCATGAAGGAAGAACAAACCCGGAAAGTGGCCGTGTGGGACCGCCTTTTCGGTTTCATGGCCCCCAGGCAGTGGGCCCTGACGGCCGTGAGTGCCGCCCTGGTCCTGGTGGTCACCTTCGGCGTGATCCCCGCACTCAAAACGCAGTCGCCGCAGTTCACCCTCGATGACCACCAGACCCGAGGCCAATCCATCACCTTGATCTCGGACTCCATCCCCTCCCGGTTTGAGTGGCAGAAGATGGAGAATGCCTGGGAATACAAGATCGAGATCGACAACCATGACCCCCTATGGCACAAAACCACCAACAACAACTTCGTCATCCTTCCGGACGAGATCAAGCACAAGATGAAAACAGGGGTGGCCTATTCCTGGCAGGTCAAGGCCTTCTCCAGGCAAGGGATTTTGATCGCCGAGTCCAGCAAGATCCAGTTCTTCATCCCCGAGAAGTAACTCCCTCGTTTTTTTTCGTTTCTCTGCACCTGCACTGCTCCTCTGTCCGGCTGCCTGTCCAGTGGGGCGCAATACGGTCTCCAATTTCACCGCTGAAATCCCCCTACCCTTAACGGGAGGGCATGGGAGTGGTTTAGAAGGGATGTGACTGGATTCTCTTCATCCCATTCAGGGCAGGTGGGCTATTCTTCGACCTTGTCTCCGTCCGTATACATGCGGCCCTGGGTGGCGTCCTCAAAGCCCAGGCAGCACATCAGCCGTCCACATAGACCGGAGATCTTGGTGGGATTGATGGCGATCTGCTGTTTTTTGGCCTTCTGGATGGTGACCGGTTCAAAGACCTGCATGAAGCTGGAGCAGCACAAGATGCGGCCGCAGACGCCGAGCCCTCCGATCATCTTAGCCTCGTCGCGTACCCCGATCTGCCGCATCTCGATACGCATCTTGAACTCCTTGGCCAGATCCTTGACCAGCTGCCGGAAATCGATGCGGCCGTCTGCGGTATAGTAGAATATGCCTTTTTTTTCGCTGAAAAAATACCGGACCCTGACCAGCTTCATGGCCAGCTTGCGTTCCTGGATGCGCTGCAGACAGAACTTGAAAGCCTGTTTTTCCTTCTGCTCCAGCCATTCGAATTTATCGATATCCTCCGGTGTGGCCGCGCGAATGATCTTGGTCATAACACTGCGGGATTTCGGCGAGCAGCAGACCTGACTGGAGATCTTGACGATCTCACCCAGGTCCCCGCCCAGATCCGATTCGATGATGCAGCGATCTCCGGCCTGCAGGTCGTACGTCCCTTTTTCTGCCCGGAAGACCTTTCTCTTTCTTGGTGAATACACGCATAATATCTCAGACATTGTGACTTTCCATAGCGTCGACGATAATGGAACTCATGAACAGCTTGATGTTCATGTTCCTTTGCAGCGTTAGGAGCCATTCTTCCACTCGGTCCAGCAGCGCCAGCACCTGCCCGGTCCGGATAGAGGCGGCCTCGTCTCTCAGGGGCGATTCAAAATCGGGATTGAACAGGAGCCCGGGGTCGGCATTTTCCTTGATCAGGATAAGGTCCCGGCTGAACGAGGCCAGCAGCTCCAGGGTGGGGCGCATTTCCTCCTCGGCGGCATCCCGGCTCCGCGCCGAGAACTCCTTGAAGAACGAGGCCTGGGGTTCCCTATGCAGGAAGGTGAGGAAGAGCTGCCAGGTTTTTTCTCTCTGAGACCTGACCTCCTCCCAATCCATGTTCATGGCCTGTTTCAGGTTACCCCGAACCAGGAGCGAGAGGATACGGGCCTTTTCCTCGGCAAGATCATGTTCGATCAGGCACCGGACGATGTCGTCCCTGGACACCGGCGAAAAACTCAAGAACTGGCAGCGGGATTTGACCGTCGGGAGGATGACGAACGGATTAGATGTGATCAGGATGATGTGGGAAAATAAGGGAGGCTCCTCCAGGATCTTCAGGAGGGAATTGGATGCCTCCCGGCTCATCGCTTCCGCTGGGTCCACGATGAAGACCCGCTTCCGCCCGATCATGGGTTTGAGATAAGCCGCCTCCTTTAGAATCCGCATCTGATCGATCTTCAGGACGCTCTTTACCGGTGCGAGCCGCATGACATCCGGGAAGACCCCCTTGTTGATGGCCACACAGGACGAACAGGTCTCGCAGGCGTCGTCTTCCCGGTCCAGGCAGTTGAGGGCCTTGGCCACCACATAGGCCATGTCGATCTTGCCCACACCCTGGGGCCCGGAGAAAAGCAGCGAATTGGGCATACGGCCACGCTGCAGCGCCTTGACCAGTATCTTTTTGATGCGCCCGTTTCCGGTTATGTCACTGAAGCTCATCCGTCCATCCGATTCATTCAATTATATACCAAACCGTTGGATTTGGAAATCAGAAGGGTGTGGGGATCAGGCTTTTGCAGCTCTAAGAACGGACAGCCGGAACAGACCCGGGCGCCCCATCTTGTAGAACACCTAAAACCCGATCCCCAAAATTCAGTTCATGATGGGGTCGTTGATGACCTTGAGGTCCTTGGTGGCCACCTCCTCATCGTCCACCATTAACGTTACCTTGTACAGTCCCGCATCCACCAGGGGTGCTCCTCCGCGGCGGGCCCTCTGGCCCTCAGCCTGCCGGATGGTCTTGCGCAGGTTCCAGGACACCTTTTTCAGGCCCGGATCGCCGGATCCCCGGATCTCCCGCAGGGTCTCGCCGGCCAGGTCCTTGACCACGACCGTCACTTTTTTGGCCTTGGTCCCGATGTAGTAGTAGATATGGGATTCCACCCGCGGATTGTTCACCTTGGCGAATTCACCGTAGCTCTGGCCCCGCCGTTCCAGCATGTTCCACTTGACTGTGCGCTGGGGCTCGAACAGGTAGGCTGCCGCCTCGAACACCTCTGGTTTCATCTCCTTGAGGGGATAAATATCAACAATATAGAATCCCCGTCCATAGGTGGCGATGGCCAGGTCGCGTTCGCGTTTCTGAATATCCAGGTCCATCATGATCACATCCGGCGCCTTGTCCGAGAGGTTGATCCACCGGCTGCCCCTGTCAAAGGTGACGAATACACCGTAGTCGGTGGCCAGGTAGAGCACATCGGGATTGTCTGGATCTTCTTCGATGTCCCGCACAGGATTCATCATGCCGCCACTGAGGTCGCTCCAGGTCTTGCCAAAGTCGGTGGTCATAAAGACATAGGAATTGTCCTCATCGTGCGTGCGGTAGCCCGACCAGGTTACGTAGCAGGTTTCCAGATCGTGGGCCGAAGGCTCTACTCTCGAGACCCAGCGGTCAAAGGGGATGAGCTCACCCTGGATGTTCTTCTTGGGCTTGCCGTTGGTATCGTAGAAATTGAAGGTGATGTTGGTCCAGGTGTCTCCCCCGTCCCGGCTGAGCTGGAGGTTGCCGTCATCGGTCCCGGCCCAGAACACGCCCGGTTTTACCGGAGACTCGGCAAATGTGTAAACCGTGGCATACTGCAGGTTGGTGAGCTTGGACTCTTCGATCCGATCCTGGTTGTTGCGCGAGAGGTCGGGGCTGATGGTTTCCCAGGTACCCGGCTCTCCCCGGCTTCTGGACATGTGCACATGCTGCGAGCAGACGTAGACGATGCCGGGGTTGTGGGGCGAGAGAAGGATAGGAGAGTCCCACTGGTAGCGCTGAGGAGCTTTGCCCGCCTCATTCTCTTCCTGGGTGTTGCGCACCGAGAGGCTTATCATCTCGCCGGTCTTGAGGTTCATCCGGTTGGAGCGCCCGAACTGGCTCTCGAAGTAGATCCACTCGGGGTTCCACCAGTCCCGCAGCACATAATAGCCGTCTCCCGAGGGAAGGTAGGTCCAGTCGGCCGGGAATACTCCGTACTGATTGCGGTTCCGGGAAGGCCCGATCCAGCACCCGTTGTCCTGGGTGCCGCCCATGACGTTGTAGGGCATCTCGTTATCCACGGAGATGTCATAGAACTGCTGGGCGCTGATGGTCTCTTTCTGGGACCAGTTTTTGCCGCCGTTCCAGGTCTGGGATACACCTCCGTCGTTTCCGCACAGGATGTGATTGGAGTTGAGAGGATCGATCCAGATACCGCGCACGTCCACATGGCATTTCCCGTTCCCGAACCAGGGGGCGTTCTTGAAGGTCTTGCCGCCGTCCCGGGAGACCTTCTGGATGGTCTCCACGGCATAGAGCACGTTCTCGTCGTTGGGATCGATCTCAATGCGCCCGGCATAGCCGGCTTCGATATCGTTCACCTGAGCGCTGCCTCCCGACTGCTGGTATTCGGTCATGCGCTGCCAGGTCTCGCCCAGGTCATCGGAACGATAGATAACGCCGGACTTCTTGATCGGCTGCTGAATCTGGAAGACACCGCTGTAGATGATCTCCAGGAGGTGGCGGTTTATGGTCTGCATACGGGCGTTCTGGACTTTAGCTTCCTTGCTGTCCGCTTCCATCTCTTCCTGGGCCGCAGCCTGGTATGTCTTTGTGGTCTTTTCTATCTCGTCGATGCTTTCCAGAATCTCGCTCTCATTCTTGTACACCTGCCGCGTCTTTTTGTTGAAAGCCGCGAGATCGACGCCGAGCTGGGTCTGGAATTCCGAGTCCTTGACCATCTCATTGAGCTTCTCCACCAAGTCTTCCGCCTTTTCGAATTCGATGAGTTCGAAGTCCACCAGCTTGGCGATGTCTTTGTTTATCTTGAATGCCTTCAGCTTTTTCAGCTGCCAGCCGTCCTGGAACAAGCGCCTCGCGTTGAAATTCGCGGAACCCTCGCGTTCCCTCAATCCCAGGTTGACCACCTCGTCGTACCGGATGTATACAATGTCGGGATTCTTGGGATAGATGGTGATGCCACTCCAGCCGCTCTTGATGTCCTGGGGCAGCTCGTTGGTGAGCTGCTTCCAGGTCTGTCCGCCGTCGGTGGTCTTATAGAAGTAGTTTCCGGGCTGGCGGTCGATGAAGGTCCAGGCCCGGCGAAAGGTCTTGTATCCGCCTGCGATCACGATGTCGGAGTTGCGGGGATCGATGACAAAATCCCCCACGCCCCGGTCCTTGAGGTCCAGGACCAGCGCCCAGGTCTCTCCGCCGTCGGTGGTCTTGTACAGGCCGCGCTGGCAGTCCATGTTGTTGCTGTAGAGCTTGCCCTCGGCCGCCACATACACGATGTCGGGATTCTTTGGATCGATGGCGATCTTGGGAATGTAGTGGCTCTCCTCCAAGCCGATATGTGTCCAGGTTTTCCCTGCGTCCGTGGATTTCCACATCCCGTTTCCGTGGGCGCTGGACCGGGCGTGCATGGCCTCACCCGTCCCCATGTAAACGATGTTGTGATCGGAAGATGCGACCTCGACATTGCCGATGCTCATGTTTCCGTACTGGTCGAAAATGGGCTTGAAGCTGATGCCCCCATCATCCGTCTTCCAGAGCCCCCCGCTGGCCGTGGCCACATAATAGATCTGGCTCTGGCCCGACGGAACAGCAAAGTCCGTGATCCGCCCCGAAAACGTCCAGGGGCCGATGTGATGCCAGGCAAAGACATCCAGGTCTTTTGTCGTGATCCCGCTCGGGGCCTCTTCCTGGGCGATCAGGCCGCCGGACAGTCCCCAGAGCAAAACCGCAAGGGTTAAAATCCTCAGGCATTTGGTTCTCATGTTTTCTCCTTTTGCATTATGTCTATGTATGATCATGCCCCGCTGCTTCGAGGACTTTGTGCAGATACCGCCCGGTATGAGAGGTGTCTTCGCGACAAACCTCCTCCGGCGTGCCGGAGGCGACCACACGGCCGCCCTGCTCGCCTCCTTCCGGGCCCAAGTCGATAATATAATCGGAATATTTGATAACTTCAAGGTTATGTTCAATGATAATCACCGTGTTCCCCAGTTCCACCAGCTCGGATAGGACGTCCAGCAGCTTCCTCACATCATCAAAATGCAGGCCCGTGGTAGGCTCGTCCAGCAGATAGAGCGTCCGTCCCGTATCGGTTCGGCTCAGCTCCTTGGTGAGTTTGATGCGCTGGGCCTCCCCTCCCGAGAGGGTGGGCGCGGGCTGACCCAGCCGCAGGTAGCCGAGTCCCACCTGCTTGAGAAGGCCGAGCTTCTTGCGCAGCGCGGGGTGGGCCTTGAGCGCGGCATAGGCCTCATCCACGGTCATAGCCAGATAATCAGCGATGTTCTGTCCCTTGAAGCGTACGGCCAGCGTCTCTTTGTTGTAGCGGGCACCCCGGCAGCGGTCACAGGTTACGAACACATCGGGCAGGAAGTGCATCTCGATCTTGCGGGCTCCGGCCCCCTGACACTCTTCGCAGCGCCCTCCAGCGAGATTGAAGCTGAAACGACTGGCCGTGTATCCCCGGATCCGCGACTCCTGACAACGGGCGAAGAGCTGCCGCAGGGGAGTGAACAGTCCGGTAAAGGTGGCCGGATTGGAGCGGGGAGTGCGGCCGATGGGCTTCTGGTTCACAGAGATGACCTTGTCGATCCGACCCGTACCCCGGATACGGCGGTGCTCTCCCGAGCGGTGCTGAGCCTTATGCAGGAGCTCGGCCAGATGTCGGTAGAGGATGTCGTAGACCAGGGTGCTCTTACCCGAACCAGAGACTCCGGTGACGACCGTCATGACCGAGAGGGGGAAACGAACATCGATGTCCTTCAGGTTGTGCTCCCTCGCCCCTTCGACCGTGAGCCAGCCTGCGGGCGCACGCCTCCGGGGAGGAATGGGTATGGTCTTGCGCCCGGTCAAATACTGGGCCGTCAGGGATGACTCGCTGAGCAGGATGTGCGGCAGGTCTCCCTCGGCCACCTTATCCCCGCCCTTCTCCCCGGCTCCGGGCCCCAGGTCCAGGATATGATCCGCCGCCCGGATCGTCTGCTCATCGTGCTCCACCACGACCACGGAATTCCCCTGGTCGCGGATCCGCCTGAGCATCGAGATCAAGCGGCTGTTGTCCCGCTGGTGGAGGCCTATGGTGGGTTCGTCCAGCACATAGAGCACACCCCTCAGGCTGACGCCCACCTGGGCTGCCAGCCGGATGCGCCGGGCCTCTCCTCCGGAAAGGGAGGCCGTGGTCCTGGACAGCTGCAGGTAGCCCATGCCCAACTCATCGATCACACGGAGCCGGGACAGGATCTCCTCCTGGAGGCGGGAGACCACGGCCTGCTGCAGTTTGACAAAGGAAAATGTGGCAAAGGTCTCGATCAGCCGGCTGACCGGCAGGGAGGTCAGTTCATGGATGGTGTTCCCCCCCACCTTTACCGCCAGGGATTCCCGCCGCAGGCGGCTCCCGCCACAGGCCGGACAGAGCTCATCCGTGACCTCATACTCGCCCCGATGGTTGAGGCGGGTCTGAAAGCCCAGGCCATGGCAGATGGGGCAGGCCCCGTAGGGGCTGTTAAAGGAGAAGGCCCGCGGCTCCAGTTCGGGCAGGCTGATCTCGCAGAAAGGGCACAGGAGGTTCAGCGAGTAATACAGCTCTTCCCCTGAAGTCCGCAGTACGAGCAGATCCCCCTCGGCCAGCTCCAGGGCGGTCTCGACCGCCTCCGCCAGCCTCTCTGGAAAAGCCGGGTCCGCCCGGACCTCATCCACCAGGATCTCGATGTTGTGGTTCCGGTTCCGCTCCAGCACGATCTCCTCATCCAGGTCCCGCAGCTGTCCATCCACACGCGTGCGCAGGAAGCCCTTTTTGCGGAACCTCTCGAAGAGGCGCAGGTATTCTCCTTTACGTCCCTTGACCACGGGAGCGAACATCTTGACCGTTTCGCCCCCGGCCGCCGCCAACACACGCCGGACGATCTCGCCGGGAGTCTGGGAGCTCACCATACGGTCGCAGCGGGGACAGTGCGGGGTGCCTGCGCGAGCAAACAGGAGACGGAGAAAATCATAGGTCTCCGTCACCGTCCCGACGGTAGAGCGGGGATTGAAAGAGATCGTCTTCTGGTCGATGGAGATGGAGGGGGATATGCCCTCGATGGACTCCACATCCGGTTTCTCCAGCTGCTCGATGTACTGACGCGCATAGGCGGAAAGGCATTCGATGTACCGCCTCTGTCCCTCGGCAAAGAGGGTGTCGAAGGCCAGGGACGACTTGCCCGAACCGCTGGGGCCGGTGATGACGATGAGGCGGTTACGCGGCAGGTTGACATCGATCTGCTTCAGGTTGTGCTGGGCCGCCTTCTTGACACGGATCTCTCTCAACATGATCCCCTATTCTAGCACAACAGCGTCCCCTGTTCCCAGGAAACCCATCCCGATCATTGACCGGGTCTGGTGTTCATACTATGATAGCGAGTAACCGAAAGGAGCCACCGGTGAAAGAGGACACAACAGCGCGATCAACCCACTTCCAGGAGGCATTGGAGGAGCTGAAGAAACACGGGGTCCGGGAGGATACCCTCCGGGCCGTGGAGCACATCCCCGCACGCGAAGGACGCTACCAGGATTATCCCCAGGAGGCCCACCCCAATCTGGTTCAAGCGCTGCAGGAGAAGGGTTTTTCGCGCCTGTACACGCACCAGCGCCAGACCTGGGAGCTCCTCCGCCAGGGAAAAAACGCGGTCGTGGTCACCCCCACCGCCTCGGGAAAAACCCTCTGCTACAACCTCCCGGTCCTCGACTCCATACTCAGCAATCCCTCATCCCGGTCCATCTACATGTTCCCCACCAAGGCCCTGTCCCAGGACCAGAGGGCGGAGTTGGACGACACCATCAAGAAGCTCCCCGATGAGATCCGAATTTTCACCTATGACGGGGACACCCCACAGGACGCGCGCAAGGCCATCCGATCCCGGGGCCACATCGTCATCACCAACCCGGATATGCTCCACTCGGGAATCCTTCCGCACCATACCAAGTGGATCAAACTCTTCGAAAACCTCCAGTATATCGTCATCGACGAACTCCACAATTACCGCGGCATCTTCGGCAGCCATCTGGCCAATGTACTGAGGCGGCTGAAGCGCATCGCTCGCTTCTACGGGTCCGAACCCCGCTTCATCCTGTGCACGGCCACCATCGCCAATCCCAAGGAGGTGGCGGAGCGGATCATCGAGGAGCCGGTTTCGCTGGTGGATGACAACGGAGCTCCCAGCGGTGAGAAGTTTTTCATCTTCTACAATCCACCGGTCGTCAACAAATACCTCGGGATCCGGCGGTCCTACGTCAAGGAGGCGCGGCGCGTGGCCTCTCTCTTCATACGCCATGACCTCCAGACCATCGTCTTCGCCCAGAGCCGCCTCATCACCGAGGTCCTCGTGACCTATCTCAAAGACGACTTCGAAAAGAACGTCACTCAGAAAGGGCGCATCCGTGGATACCGAGGCGGCTACCTGCCCCAGAAGCGCCGCGAGATCGAGCGGGAGCTGCGTTCGGGTGAGATCCGCGGCGTGATCTCGACCAATGCCCTGGAGCTGGGCATCGACATCGGAAGCCTGGACGTGGCGGTCCTGGCAGGCTATCCGGGGACCATCGCCTCGACTTGGCAGAGGGCCGGGCGAGCGGGACGCAAGACAGGACAATCCGCCGCCGTGCTGGTGGCTTCCAGTTCCCCTCTGAACCAGTTCATCGTCAACCACCCCGACTACTTCTTCTCCAAGAATCCGGAAAAAGCCCTCATCAATCCCGATAATCTCTCCATCCTGGTCAGCCACATCGAGTGTGCCGCCTTCGAGCTCCCCTTTGTGGACGGGGAAAAATTCGGCACGGTGGACACCGCGGAGATCCTGTCCTTTCTGGAAGACGAGAAACTTGTCCACCATTCCCAGGATAAATGGTACTGGACATCCGATGTATATCCGGCCGACGGAGTCAACCTCCGCAGCATCTCCTCGGATAATTTCGTGGTGGTGGACACCACGGAAAAATCCCGGGTCATCGCCGAGGTGGACTTTTCCTCGGCCCTGACCACGCTGCATCCCAAGGCGATCTACCTCTGCGAAGGGGAGCAGTATATCGTCGAGGACCTCGACTTCGACCAGCGCCGTGCCTATGTCCGCCGGACCGACATCGATTACTACACCGATGCCATAGACTATACCAAGATCAAGATCCTGGATGAGTTCGACCGCCGCAACCTCAAGAACTGTGCCCTGCAGCACGGGGAGGTCCACGTGGCTACCCAGGTGGTCGGATTCAAGAAGATCAAATTCCATACTATGGAGAACGTGGGCGCCGGCGACCTCAGCCTGCCCCAGAATGAGATGCACACGACGGCCTACTGGCTGACCATACCCTCGGATCTCCTCCTGAGCCTGCCTTTCTCTTCGGAACAGAAAATCAACGGGCTCTTCGGGCTCACCTACTGCCTGCACCACGTTTCTCCTCTGTTCATGATGTGCGACCTGCATGACATCGGGGTCTCGCTGGGAGACAACGCCACCGGGAAGTCCATACCGCCGCGTGACATCCGGCAGAGGATGTCGGACAGGGAAGAGATGATGTTCACTGCGGACGAGGCGTTCGAGCCCAACCTCTTCGTCTACGATAACTTTCCGGGGGGGATCGGGCTCAGCCCCTCCCTGTTCGAGCTGGAGAAACAACTGCTGGAGCAGTGCCTGAGGACTATCCGGGAGTGTCCCTGCCAGGGGGGATGCCCGTCATGTGTGGGCCCTACAAAGTCCAGCGGCCAGATGGCCAAGGACGTGGCTCTCCAGATCCTTCAAGAACTGCTAACGAACTAACCACTCTTGGCGAGCTTGGAGAGCTGCGCATCCTCGCCTAAGATCACCATGATATCGCTGTCCTTGATGACAAAGTCGGCCGAAGGCGACAGGTTGATCTTTTCGGGTACCAATTCGCGGATGGCGATGACGAGGATTCCGAGCCTGTTGCGCAGATCCAGTTCACGGATACTTTTCCCGATGAACTTTTCGGGCGGGGCGATCTCCTGAATGCTGAACCCTGAAGGAAGGGGCAGATATTCCAGAACATTGGGATTACTCAACCTGAGCGCGGTCTTTATGGCCATGTCCCTTTCCGGATAGATGACTTCGGTCGCACCCACGGACTCCAGGATCTTGAGATGGTCCTCGCTCAGTGCCTTGGCTAAGATACGTTTCACACGCATTTCGTGCAGATAGAGCACAGTGAGGATGGAAGCTTCCATATTGGGGCCCAAGCTGACCAACACGACGTCCATCTCCTCTAAACCCAAAGCCTCCAGGTTCTCTTTGACGGCGGCTTCCATGTTGACAGCATGGGAGACATACGTCTTCATCTCTTCGATCCTGTCTTTATCACTGTCCACGGCCAGAACCTCATGGCCGTTTTCGTACAGGGTTTTGGCAAAATGCCCCCCAAAGCTTCCCAAGCCGATCACTGCAAATTTCATTGATGGTTCCTTATAAATATTATATCACTTCAACGGCCCTGTGCACACCGGCTGCACATCCCCAGCCTTTCCGAGGCGATGATCGTGGGAATCCAGAGGAGGCCGGAGCGAAGCGAGTTCCGTTTTTATCACCCGATCAACAGGCTCTCTTCCGCATACTGGTAGCGCCCCCGTGCCTTGCTGCGGCTGAAGGCCAAAAGCAGGGATAGCGGACCGATCCGACCGACATACATGACCAATATGATCACCAGTTTGCCCAGCGCATGCAGCTTGGGAGTCAGGCCGAGGCTGAGGCCGACCGTGCCGAAGGCGGAAAAAACCTCGAACACTATCTCCTCCATGGTTGCATCCGGCTGTCCCAGGGACAGAACAAACGTTGCCACGGCGATCACACAGATACCCAGGGTGAGCACGGTATAGGCCTTGCTGATCAATTCCAGGGGAAGCGTCCGGTAGAACAGATGGATGGATTCACGGGCAGCCAGCTTGGAGCGCAAAAACGCCAGGATCACACCCACGGTACTGGTTTTGACACCCCCTCCGGTTGATCCGGAGGAAGCTCCAATAAACATCAAGATGATAAGCAGAGAGATCGACGCCAAGCTGAGCGTGTTGAGATCCATCGTGTTGAATCCAGCCGTTCTGGGGCTGATGACCTGGAAGAGAGCGGAGATGAGCTTCTCAGACAGGGGGAGCCCCTGCAGAGCGTGGTTCCACTCCATGATCAGAAACAGGCCCAGGCTCACACTAATGAGCCCCAGCGTCATGCTGAGCACCAGTTTTGTGTGGAGGGAGATCTGGATCCTCAAACCGCGGATGAGTTTGTAGAGAGACTGCCTGACCTCCAGGTGAACCAGAAAACCCAGGCCACCGAACACGATCAACAGGATCAGCACGGTATTGACATACACATCTCCCCGGTAGGTCTGGAAGCTGTCGCTGAACAGCGAAAATCCGGCATTGCAGAATGCGGATACGGAATGAAACAGGGATAAGAACACGCTGCGCGGGAAGCCGTAGTTGGTATGCCACCGTAACATAAGCAGCACGGTCCCCAGCAGCTCAAAACCCAGGGTATAGACAACGATGCTTTTCACCAGGGTACTTACGCTGTGGGGAGCGGAGGGCAAAAAACCCTGCTGGATGATAAGGCGGTCCGTGAGCGAGATGCGCTTTCCGGCCACCAGCAGGATAAGCGTGGAGAAGGTCAGGATCCCCAAACCTCCAATTTGAAAGAGGATCAGGATGATCGCCTGCCCGAAAGGAGCAAAGAAGGTGGCGGTGTCCTGTACGACCAGTCCTGTGACGCACACAGCCGACGTGGCCGTGAACAGGGCATCGAGAAACGAGATGTGGCCGCCCACGGTGCTGAAGGGCAGGACCAGCAGGACCGTCCCCAGCACAATGGCGACGACAAAACTCACCGCCAGCAGCAGGGCTGGCTGGAACCGCCGTTCCATGCTTATGGGCTTGCTCCTTTCCTGAGATTGGTTTGTCTTTCACTTTAGTATGGGTTCGGAAGGTTGTCAAACTCTCTGCGAAAAGGCTTCTCGATCATATTACACCGCCTGATCACGGCGGCCGAGTATCCATGATTCAGAGCCGGCCGCATTGACTTTCCCAGGGGTCTGTGCTAATTTTTGAGAGTGAATAGTCATGAACTTCATCAAACTCATACTACAGGGCAGTATTATCGTCCAGCTGGTGCTTCTCATCCTGCTGTTCTTCTCGGTGTTTTCCTGGGCTGTGATCTTTTTCAAGCGCAATACCCTTAAGGCCGCGTCGCTGCAGTCCCGGAAATTCCTTTCGGTGTTCCGACAGAGCAAAAACCTCCTCGAGGTCAACGAGGCTTCCAAAAAATACAAGGCAAGCCCCCTGGCCTCGCTGTTCCGGTCCGCGTACAAGGAGCTGGCCTACCTGACGAAGTCCGATCCCAATCCCAAGCTGACCTCCGACAATATGGAGACCATCAACCGGGCACTGATCAAGGCTTCCAACCGTGAGGTGGCCAAGCTGGAGAAGATGATGAGCTTCCTGGCCACGACCGGCAGCGTCACGCCTTTTATCGGCCTGTTCGGGACGGTGTGGGGGATCATGGATGCCTTCCAGGAGATCGGGGAGTCCCAGACCACGGCCCTGCAGGTGGTCGCCCCCGGGATCGCCGAGGCCCTCATCGCCACGGCCATGGGCCTGTTCGCGGCCATCCCGGCGGTCATCGCCTACAATCATTATCTCCAGCGCATCAAGGAGTCCATCACGGAGATGGAAGATTTTTCCATCGAATTCCTCAGCATAACCGAAAGACTCTATGGCAGCTAGATACCGCTCCATCGCAAAAAAAGAGGTGGGCACCTCGATGTCGGCCATCAACGTCACGCCCCTGGTGGACGTCATGCTGGTGATGCTCATCATCTTCATGGTCACGGCCCCCATGATGCAGTCCGGGATCGGCATCAACCTCCCCCAGGCCGAGACCCGCTCCACACCGGCTGAGGAAGGCCTGACCCTTACCCTCACCGCGGATCGCTACATTCATGTCCAGGACCAGGTCATCAACCAGTTCCTGCTGGAGGACAAGCTCAAGGAATACTTCCTCGGCCAAGAGAAGAAGATCGTGTTCCTGAAGGCGGACCAGGACCTTCCCTACGGTTTTGTGATCACGGTCATCGACATCGCCAAGAAAGCCGGCGTGGAACTCGTGGGATTGGTGACCGATCCGATCGACGACCAAGAACGGCGCTGATAAAGTCATGGAAATGCTGCGCATGAACGACAGGCGCTTCAAGCGCTCGGTTATCTTCTCGGTGTCCGTGCATGTGCTGCTTTTCATCATGCTGGTGGTCTCTCCCTACCTTCCGAAACCGAGAAGACCGGGCCTGATCCACTATGTCGAGGTCATGTCCTTCGGTGGAGGAGGCGGGGCAGGCCGTCCCGGGGGGGGCGGGGGCAGGCCCCCGGCAAAAAAGAGCGAGAGCGCTGTGGAGACGACCGTCCCGGAACGGCAGAGCCTGCGGGACCTCACCACCCCCCAGAAGCTGGAAGAGAGCAAGCCGCCGGCCATGACCCACCCTGTGGACAAACCCAAGAGAGACATCCAGCCGACACCGGGAAAAAAGGCCGTCATCCAAAAATCCCAGCCCGGCGCTAAGACCGCCTCAGGCGAACAGGCGGATGCGGCCGGAGGGACCGGCAGCGGCGAGGGCGCAGGCTCCCGTGTGGGCTTGGGCCTCGGCAGCGGAGAAGGCGGATTCGGATTCGGCGAGGGGTACGGAGGAGGAGGGCTGTCCTCGTTCCCCTACTCCTACTACTTGGCTGAGATTCAGAACCGCATCTCCAGCAACTGGCAGACCGCTCTGATCCGGAGCGGCACCACGGGCAACGACTTCGCCGAGGTGCGGTTCCATATCTTCCGCACCGGACGGATCTCCGAGCCGCTGATCCTCCGATCCAGCGGAAACGCAACCATGAACTCCTCGGCTATCCGAGCACTGCGCAATGCGTCGCCGTTCCCTCCCCTCCCGCAAGGGTACTCAGACGAATACCTGATCGTCCGTCTTTTATTCGAGCACAAGCGATGAAAAAAACAACCTTTTGTTTCCTTCTCCTTATGGTGTGGGCATGGGGCTCCGGGGCGCTGTACGGCCAGCGGGAAGTGGCCATGACCATACGGGAGGGCGTGCCGGTCATCCCGGTCGCCATCCCCGCGTTCATCGCGGCGGATCCCTCTGAAGCATCCCAGGCTGCCGCCCGGACACTGCGGGACATCATCAAGGCGGACCTGGAATACAGCCGGGTCTTCAAGCCCATCCAGGAAACGCACTACCGCTACCTGCGTCGGCCCCTGAATCCCGAACAGATCTTCTTCAAGGACTGGGAAGAGCTCCAGGCCAACCTGCTCATCGTGGGGGTGGTCAGGCAGGGAGAGCAGGCGGGTACGTTCCAGTTCGAGGGCAAGCTCTACGATGTAAAATCCGAGCGCCTCATCATCGGAAAAAGTTATACCGCGGAAACCGGGCTGACACGCCTGGTGGCCCACAGGTTTGCGGACGAGCTCATGCAGGTCTACGGCGAACCCCCGCTGTTCACCACCAAGATCGTGTTCTGCTCCAACCGCGACGGCAACTGGGAACTCTACATGATGGATTACGACGGTCACAACCAGACCCGGCTGACATTCAACACTTTCGAGGACTACATGCCGGCCTGGTCTGCCGACGGCCGGCGCATCGCCTACACGTCCTTCGAGGGCGCTTCAGCGCGGCTCGTCATCCTCCACCCCTTCGAGGGCCGCCGCGAGCTCGTCTTTGATCAGGGGACCAGCTTCAGCCCCAGCTTTTCCCCGGACGACAGGTGGCTGGCCTTTTGCTCCCAGGAGGACAAGTCCAACACAGACATCTATGTAGCGTCCAGCGATGGCAAAAAACCACGCCGCATCACCTTCAGCAAGGCCGCCGATACAGCGCCAACCTGGTCCCCGACCAGCCGGGAGATCGCATTCACCTCCGACCGGCTGGGCACTCCTCAGATCTTCATCATGGACCGGGAGGGCTCAAACGTCCGCCGCGTGAGCTTCGGAGGGACGTATCACGACGGCCCTGCCTGGGCTCCCACCGGAGACCGCATCGTGTATGTCAGCCGAGTGGAGTCCGTATTCGACATGTACGTCCTGGACCTCAGATCGAACGAGATCATGAAGCTCACGGAGGGATACGCCCGCAATGAGTTCCCCTGCTGGTCGTCGGACGGACGCCACATCCTGTTTCAATCCAACCGGTACGGCACCACCAATCAGATCTTCTCCATCGACTATGACGGGAAGAACATCCGACAGCTCACTTCCAAAGGCCAGAATAAGCTTGCGGACTGGGCGCATAAATCACAGTGAAAGCGATATACTTACCCTGGATTATTCACGGGTCGAGATTAGTGCAGCGACGAAGAAGGGGTTCATGAGTCGTAGTTGTCTACGACGATTGGGCCACGATGAAGTCGATGTGCTGAGATCGGCTCGCCCGAAGGGTAAAAGATGCCGATAATTAGAAAAAAGGATTCCATACTGAAGGTGTCGGCAGCTTTTATGAATAATTCAGGTTAGATATTTGACATAAAAAATGTTACATTGTATATAATATTTTCAAATACATGAGAAGATATATGATGCAATGCCACCCAAAGGAGATACTATGAAAAAACTTCTCATCCTGTCGCTTGCTTGTCTTTTGGTTTTCGGATTTGTGAGTTCCTGCAAGAAGAAGGTCGAGCAGGCTCCCCCGCCTCCGCCTCAAGTCCAAGAACAGCCCCCGGTCGAAAAAGTGGAACAGCCCCCGGCCCAGGAACCCGTGCTCACCGAAGCGGACATTTTCGAGCGCAAGACCCTGGAAGAACTCAACGCCGAAAAACCCATGGGTATGATTCATTTTGACTATGACAAGTTCTTCATCCGGGATGACGCCAAGTCGACTCTGGAATCCAATGCCTCGTTCCTGGAAAATTGGAGCTCCGTGAAAGTCCTGGTCGAGGGCCACTGCGACGAAAGAGGAACCGAAGAATACAACTTGGCCCTGGGTGAGAAACGTGCCAAGAGTGCCTACGACTACTTGATCTCGCTGGGCATTTCCGCCAATAGGATTAAGATCATTTCCTATGGGAAAAGCCAGCCCTTCGACATGGGACATAACGAGATCGCCTGGCAGAAAAACCGGCGCGTTCAATTCACGATCATCGAGAAATAGAACAGCCTTTATGCTGAAGCGGATCTTTTCCGGTCTGGCAGTACTCTCTCTCTGCATGGGCCTCCCTCTGGAGGCTCAACGGGAAAAAAAGGTCTACGAACTCATCTACCAGGATATCCAGGCCATCAAACAGCAACTGTTGGAACTGAACCAGAGGGCGCAGCAGAACAGCGATGACATCCAGACCCTGGCCCAGCAACTGGCAGAGGTCCTTCGGCTTTCCCGGGATTCCCGTACGGAAATTGCGCGATTCCAGGCTGAACAGAAAGACGTGCCCGCCCAGTACCGGATCCTGCTGCAGCGATATGACGGGATCCGGGCGGAACTGGCCCGCATCACCGAGATGCTGATCGAGATCCAACGCGCCGCACCCCTGCCAACGGAGACCGGAGAGGCGCAGGAACAATCCGAGCAGCCTTCCCCGGAACAGGACGCTGCCGCCGAAACGGGGGGGGACGAAGGAGCGGGAGATCCGGAAGAGAAACCTCAGGCGACGCTGCCGCCCAACCTCTCTCCCCAGGAAGTCTACACCATGGCCCGCTCGGATTACCTGAAGGGGAACTTCGAGCTGGCCATCGAAGGCTTCAGCATGTATCAGGAACACTTCGATGACAGCCCCCTGGTGGACAATGCCCTGTACTGGGTCGGCGAATGTTACTTCAGCCAGGAGAAATACGAGGACGCCATCACTCAGTTCAACGATCTGATACTAGGCTATCCGGACAGCGACAAGATCGCCGCCGCGTATTTGAAGAAAGGCATCGGCTTGTCCTTGCTGGGGAAGACGGACGAGGCCTTGGCCGTGCTGAAGCTGATGGTGAGCAAGTTCCCACTGGAGGAGGAGGCCAAGATCGCCCAGCAAAAAATTCAAGAATTGGAAAAACGAGAATGAGAGATGTCAACAGCTTCAATCGTGTTATTTTGATCGGCCGCCTGGGCCAGAATCCAGAACTCAGATACATCCCCCAGTCCGACAGGGCTGTGGCCAATTTCTCCCTGGCCACCAACGAGCGCGCCTTCAACCCTGGTGGGGGCGAGAGCGAGATTAAGACCGAGTGGCACAGGATCGTCTCATGGGGTAAGCAGGCGGAATTCTGCGAGAAATACCTGGTCAAAGGAAAACAGGTCCTGGTGGAAGGGCGCCTGCGAACGGAGAAGTGGCAGGACCGGGACGGCAACCAGCGGAGCACCACGAAGGTGCATGCAATATCCATCACGCTACTGGGTCGGCGCGATGATGCAGGCGGAGGCGAGAGCTTCGGTGGGCCTTCAGCCGGCACCGGTGACTTCCCCGCCGAATCCAGAGCCATGCCGGATGTTAAATCCGGTGATGACGATGACGTCCCCTTCTGATCCCCCTGAAGAAAAGGAGTTCCGCAGCCGGATCCAGGAAGACATCCGTCCCTGGGGAAAATTTCGCGCCTTTCCCCCTGATCAGGCCGGCAGCCTGAAGATCATCACCGTATCGCCGGGAGGTTCCCTGTCCCTGCAGTATCATAACCGGCGCAGCGAGTTCTGGGTCATACTGGACCGCGGTCTCGAGGTCACTGTGGGCGAACGGACCTGGCGCCCCCGACCCGACGAGGAAATCTTTATCCCGGCCAAAGCACCTCACCGCATGCGCAACATGGGCGACAAACCAGCCCGCATCATGGAAATCTGGCTGGGCGATTCCACTGAAGAGGACATCGTCCGGATTGAAGACGTGTACGGCCGATCCTGATCAGGCCGAAGGATACTCCCCCCCCATCAGCAGGGCGGTGGGATGTTTGACGAGGACACTCTCCAGGATATGCTCCTCGATCTCCTGGGCTGTCTTCAGAGTCAGGGCTCTGTGGACGATCTTTCTGGCGGTCCCATATTCGATCGAACGCAGGACCCGTTTGATCCGGGGGATGAAGATGGGATTCATGCTGAAATTTTTCAAGCCCAGGCCCAACAGCACGATGGCGGAGAGGGGATCGGCCGCCATTTCCCCGCAGACCGTGACCTCTTTGCCCGCCTTCCTGGCCGAATCTATGATGAACTTGAGAAGCCTCAGGACCGACGGGTGCAGCGGCTTGAACAGATAGGAGACGAGTTCGTTGGAGCGATCCACGGCTAGATAGTACTGGATCAGGTCGTTGGTGCCGATGCTGAGGTAATCCACCTCCCGGGCGATCTTGTCCGTGATGGCGGCAGCGGCCGGCACTTCGATCATGACGCCCAAGGGGATGTTCTCATCGAATGCGATTCCTTCCTGCCTGAGCTCATCCTGGGCCTCGCGGAGCAGGATCTTCACCTCCTGCACTTCCTCCAGTTCGGTGATCATAGGGATGAGGATGCTGACATTCTTCGTGACGCTGGCTCGCAATATGGCCCTGATCTGGATCCTGAAGATCTTACGCTCACGGAGGGAAAAACGAATGGCACGCAGCCCCAGGGCCGGGTTGGGCTCCTTCTCGATCTGCATCTGAGGCAGGGCCTTCTCTCCCCCGATGTCGATGGTACGGATGTAAACGGGCAGGGGGGCCGCCTGCTGGGCGAGCTGAGAATAGATCCGGAAATGATCCTCCTCCCCAGGAAGTTCGGCGCTCTGGAAATAGATGAATTCTGAGCGGAAGAGACCGATTCCCTCTGCTCCCATGGATTGCGCGACCTTGACCTCTTCCGGCAACTCGATGTTGGCCAACGGAGTGAAGCGGACGCCATCCAGCGTCCGGGCCTCCAGAGTGGCGGTCTTCTGCAGTTCCTGGCGGTAATCATCGTACTTCTTCTTCTTGCCGATGAACTCCCGCCGTATGGCCAACGGGGGGTTGATGATCACCTCCCCGTCTATTCCGTCCACGATCAGAGTGTCCCCGTCTTTCACATTGTGGGTGATGTCCCGCAGGCCCATCACTGCGGGGATATTCAAGGAACGCGCCAGGATGGCGGTGTGCGAGGTGGTCCCGCCCACATCCAGGGCCACTGCCAGCACGTTTCCCCGGCTCAACCGGGAGGCGGCTTCGGAGGGCAGCAGGTCGTGGGCCACCAACACACTGTCCGTCCCGTCCTCTCTCTTGGGAGCATCGGTCGGTTGCAGGTTCAGGTAAACCTTGGACAACACGTCCGTCACATCATACTTGCGCTGGTTGAGGTAGTCGTCGGATATGGAATCGAAGATCGTCATGTAATGGTTGTGCACCTGAGTGATGGCCCATTCGGACCGGAATAGATCCTCCTCGATCTTCGTTCTCAAACCGAGGATCAGAGACTTGTCCTTCAGGATCAACAGATGCGCTTCAAAGATAAAGGAATGGTCCTCGCCCAGTTTAATCCTGATCTTTTCCTTGATCTGGACGAGCTGTTTCCGTGTCCGCTTGAGTGCCGCCTCCAGCCTTTCAAGCTCCTCGGATGCCTTATCTGCCAGGATGGTCTCTTTCCGTGCGGAAAAAACGACCTTTTCTGTGAGACGCACCTCACCGATCGCGATTCCCGGAGAAACGCCGGTTCCTCTCAGCCGATAGTAATCCATGGTCCTCTATTCTTCTTCCTGAAAGCGGGCCTCGATCAAATCGACCAGGGCCTCCATGGCCAGGCCCTCATCCCGGCCCGAAATTCTGAGCGTGATCTGGGATCTCTGAGTCGCGGCCAGGGTCAGAATCCCCAGGATGCTCTTTCCGTCGATCTCACTGCCGTCTTTTTCGATCTTCACGGAAGATTCGAAACGGTTTGCCAGGTTGACCAGCATGACAGCCGCCCTGGCATGCAGCCCCAGTTTGTTCTTTATAGTCACGGCTTTGGTTATCATGGGTACTCGGAATACTCAGCTGCGCGCCTTGAGGAGGGCACTGGCGAGATGGATGTTCTTTTTTCCCTGTTCCACCACCTTCTTGGCCACCTCTTTCAGGTTATAGCTGCGCTGCAGGGATACAAATTTGATGAGCATCGGCAGGTTGACTCCTGTGATGATCTCCACCTGGCCGTCCTTCAGAAAGGTAAAGCTCAGGTTGGACGGAGTGCCCCCAAACATGTCGGTGAAGATCAGCACACCGTTTTTCTGGTCCACTCTTTTCAGCGACTGGTTGATCTTGAGCTTCGATTCCTCGACATCGTCATACCATCCGATAGAAATGGCCTCTATGTTGACCGCTTCGCCCAGGATGATGTTCAGTGCGTTCAGGAGTTCCTCGCCCAGCTTTCCGTGGGAAACAATAATGCCACCGATCATCTCATCACTCCCAGGGACCATCGGTCCCTCTATGCGTGGGGCTACTCGCCCTAACTTTACCTAAATCTCTTCCTATAATCAACCCATCCAACCCTCCCCCATCACTGTTCCCACCCTACCATCAGCTTAAAGCCACAAACTCCTTGCTTCCCGCCCCCTTCAGTGTTCCCGGCCTGCCATCAGCTCAAAGCCGCTAGCACCTTGCTTCTCGCCTTCTCCATGGTTTCCCTCCTGTTGTCAGCCTTGGGATATACTTAATCCAGAGGGCCTGGATCATTCACGAGTCCGGGTCGCACATTTGCAAGGCGTGTGCAGGTAGATCTGTGTGTACTGCGGCAAGCCTCCGAAGAGAAACATCGGGAAGAAATCAGGCTCGAGAAGGATTCAGACTATTTAAATATGTCGCGGTGGTTGACCTGAACCTTGAACGTCATCTCCTTGAGATGTTCCCCCAGGACCTCTGCCAGGGCGACAGACCGGTGTTTTCCGCCGGTGCATCCTACAGCAACCGTGACATAGCTCTTGCCTTCCTCGACAAAATTCGGCATCAGGTAATCGACAAAGCGGAACATCTCCTGAATAAAACGTTTGGTCTCTGGGGCCTCCAGCACATACTTGCGCACCTTGGCGTTCTTCCCGGTCTTCTCCCGGAGGTCATCGACGTAAAACGGATTGGGCAGGAACCTTGTGTCTAAGACAATATCGGCATCCAGGGGGAGGCCGTATTTGTATCCGAAACTGACCACCACCACCTGCATCTTGGCGGCAGACTGTTCGACGAACCTGCGCGTCAGGATCTTTTTCAGGTCATTGATGTTCGTGTCGGAGGTGTTGATGACCTCGTCCGACATATTCTTGATCTCCGCCAGTCGTTTTCGCTCCAAGGCAACGCTCTCGCGGATGGACCCACTGTCCTTTATGGGATGAGGGCGGCGGCTCTCGCTGAACCTCTTGATCAGGGTTTCGTCAGAAGCGTCCAAAAAAATGACGCGGGGATTGATCTCCTGTCGGATGCGGCGCAGTACTTTGGGGAATTCGGTCAGGAACGAGGCTTCCCGGATATCCAGTGTCAACGCGACCTTCTCGATCTCGACCTCCCTCCGCCTCCAAAGTTCGACAAAACTGGGGATCAGCATGGCCGGCAGGTTGTCCATGCAGTAATACCCAAAGTCCTCCAGGAAGCGGCTGACCGAGGTCTTCCCCGATCCCGCAAGACCGGTGATGATCAGGAATCGGTCGTTCAGTACTCTATTCCCCTTACCCATTTTACTGCGAGGATAGGGCACGGTCCAGTCGCCGTGCGATCTCGTGGGGTGCGTGATACCCTTTTTTTCTCAAAATGTGGACCTTGCAGGCCACCTCGATCAAGGTGGCGATGTTGCGCCCCGGGGCAACCGGGATCGTGACCTGCGGGACCTCAATCCCCAGGATCTCGACCTTTTCCGGGGTCTCCAGCCCCAGACGGTCGTATTCTTTTCCGGCCTCCCACCTCTCCAGGTAGATGGCCAAATCAATCTCCGAACGGCGGCAGATCACAGCGGCTCCGAAAATGTGCTCGATGTTGATTATGCTCAGGCCCCGAATCTCCATGAAGTTCTGGCTCAGGGATGGGGCGGAACCTATCAGAGTGCCGGCCGCACTCTTCCTGATCCGAGTCACATCGTCCGATACAAACCGGTTGCCACGAGAGATCAGTTCCAGAGCACTTTCGCTCTTGCCCACACCGCTGTCCCCCATGATCAAGACACCCAGTTCGAAGATCTGCAGCAGGCCACCGGACACCACAATTCTGTTCGGGAAAAAATCAGCGAGGATCCTTCGGATTCCCCCAACGCACTGCTTCTTGGGGAGAGGAGAACTAAAAACAGCGACCTTGTACCGCCGGGCCGGGGCGCCCACCTCTTCCGGTACAGCCAGGCCATCTGCGAAGATCACACAAGCGACCCCCTTCCTGAACCTCTCGATGAGCCAGGCCCGCTTCTCATCCTGAGAGAGGCCGCCGAGGGCCTGCATCTCCTTGTGATCCCATACCTGAAGATTGGAGAAAACCCGACCGGAAGCGTCGGCCTTGATCTTCTTGAGGAATCCCACATCTTGGAGCGGGGCCTCCAGCCGGAGGGCCTCCCGGGCTTGAAAGAAAAAATCCTTCACCCGGGGATCAGATCCCGCATTCCGGTTATTCATTAATCCTTTCTTCTTCCTCCCGCAAGACATTCATGATGGAAGCGGCATCCTCGGCTACCAGTATCCGCTGGAATAGCGTTTCGGCTTTGCGCACGAGGTGGGCAACGGCAGCCAGGATCTGAAGGTTGAGGCTGGGATTATCCGAAGGGGAGACGACGAGGAAGAAGACTTGGGAGAGGCTCCCGTCCGGGGCATGGAAATCCACCCCAGCACGAGAGATGGCAAGCAGGATCAGTGGCTCCTTGATGGAGTTGGTCTTGCAGTGGGGGATGGCCACACCATCTCCTATGGCCGTACTCCCCAATTCTTCTCTCTGGCGCAGTTTTTCGAACAGCTCCTTCTCCTTCCCGACCCTGTCGCTCTGCTTGAGAAATCCGACCATCTCCCGCAGGGCCCCATCCCGTTCCTGGCTTTTCAAGTCGGAAAGGACCATTTCCCGATTGAGCAGATTGGAGACTTTCACTCTATGTTCTCCCTCAGGTCTACTTGGGTTCGATCAGACCGAAATTTCCGTCTTTTCTCCAGTACAGCACCGCCCATGTTTCCGTGTCGGACTTCCTGAAAACCAGAACCTCGTCCCTGCTGGATTCGAGCAGGATGGTGGCTTCCTCCACGGACATGGGCTTCATGGCAAACCTACGGCTGCGGATGACCCGCCTTTGCATTTCCTGGTCCTCTTCGGGCGGGGCGGTCGGAGCGGCCTCCTTGGTTTTCCTCCGCTTACGTTCCCTCAACTTATCTTTCTCTTTTTTGGCTCTCCGCTCTATGTTATCAAACGCAGCGCCCAGTGAACTGGACACGTCCTGGGTCTCGCTCACCGCGTTCAGAGTGGCGCCCTTGGTTTTGACGTTGATCTCGACCTTGTTCCGGTATTTCTCAACCGAAAGGATCAGGTGCGCCTCCAAGGGATAACCCAGGAGTTTTTCCAGGGATGCCATTCGTCTCTCACAGTATTTCTCTACATTCGGCGTTAACTCGGTATGACGTGCGGTATACGTAACGGTCATTACGATTCCTCCATCCAGTATTTTCGCTTACGGATATGCGAGGGCGGGATGGACAGCTGTTTTCGGTATTTTGCCACTGTCCTGCGGGCGATCTTGAAATTCTCCCTCGCCAGGCCGGTCTCGATCTCGATGTCGCTGAGGGGTTGATCCTTGTCCTCGTTCTCCACCATCGTGCGGATCCGTTCCTTCACGCGAAGGGAAGAGATCTCTTCGCCGAAGTCTCCGGACAGGGATTTGTGAAAAAAATATTTGAGCGGGAATATCCCCCGGGGCGTCATCATGTGCTTGTTGGCGACCACTCGACCCACCGTGGACTCATGGACACCGATCTCCTGGGCCAGTTCCACCAGTGTCAGGGGTTTTATGAAATCCAGCCCCTGCTCGAGAAAGTCAGTCTGTTTATCTACGATGTACTGTGCCACCTTGTATATCGTGTTCTTCCGCTGGTCCAGGCTGCGCAAAAACCAGAAGGCTTTTTTCATCTTGTCTTTCAGATACCGGCTGGCTTCGCTGTCTTCCCGGGACGCCTGCGCCAGCATTTTTTTATAGTAACTGTTGATACGAAGGCGAGGCATCCCTTCATCGTTGAGAGTGATCTTGAGCTCGCCGTCCTCCTTGGTCACGATGATGTCCGGGACCACGTAGTTCGTTTTCTCCTGACTGTACTTCCGGCCCGGAGTCGGGTCCAGCCTTTTGATGACCTCGATGTGGGCCCTGACCGAGTCACGGGACAGCCCCAGTTCCTTGGCGAGCAGGGAAAAGTCGGACTTCTCCAGGAGGAAGAGATGATCCTGGACGATCTTCTTCGTCACCGGATCTTCTATGCCGAAATACTCCATCTGGACGAGGAGCGATTCCTGCAGCGAAAGGCTGCCGACTCCCACGGGATCGAAATTCTTGATCTTTCCCCGAATGGTCTCCACCTGCTCGAGGTCCGCTCCAGTGCTCTCACACAGCTCGTCCGGGGAGACCGTCAGATACCCATCCTCGTTGATGTTCCCTATGATGTATTGTGCGATCTCCTTCTCCTTGGGATCAAAAAAGGTCAGGTTGGCCTGCCAATCCAGATGATCCCACAACGAGAGCGAGCGGGATATGAAGTTTTCCAGCATCGGAGCTTCCTTTTTTTCAAAGGAGAGGCCGCGGAAGCCGTCGTCAAAATACTCCTGAAAAAACGTCTCGAACTCCTTGTCTTCGACCAGGCTCTCCGCATCGTAGGCCTCGGATTCAGCGGCCTCCGTTTGGTTCTCTTTTTCCGTCTCCTCCTGCTGCTTTTCAGGGGCCTCTTCTTCCTGGGTTTCGAGCATGGGGTTCTGCGAGAGCTCGGCATCGATGATCTCGATCAGCTCCAGGTTCGTCAGGGGAAGCAGTTTGATGGCCTGCTGCAGCGCAGGGGCCAGGATGAGCCTCTGTACCTGCCGCTGATGAAGCTGCTGTTTGAGCGCCATGATCAATCCAGATTGAAGCCCTCGCCCAGATAGCTCTGCTGGACTTCGAACGAAGCCACCAGTTCATCCGGGACGCCTTCCTTCAAGATTCTGCCTTTGTCGATGATGTAGGCACGGTCGGTGATTTTGAGTGTCGCTCGAACGCTGTGATCGGTGATCAGCAGTCCGAGCCCTCTGGCCCGCAGGGAGAGTATGAGGTCCTGCAGGTCCGAGATCGCCAGGGGATCTATCCCGGTGAACGGCTCATCCAGGAGGATGTATTCCGGATCAGCGACCAGAGCACGAGCGATCTCCAGCCTCCGTCGCTCTCCCCCCGAGAGCGTGTAGGCTTTGGCATCAGCCAGCCGGATCAGCCCAAGCTCCTTGAGGATGGTGTCGGGATCGCCGCTGCTGCGCTCATCAAAATCGCGGCTCATCTCCCGTATGGAGAGGAGGTTGTCTCGCACACTCAATCTGCGGAAGGCTGAGGGCTCCTGAGGGAGCAGACAGAGCCCTCGGCGGGCACGGGCATACATGGGAAGATGGGCGATGTCCTCTCCGTCCAGATAGACATGCCCCTTATCTGAAGGGACCAGCCCGAGGATCAAGGAGAACGTCGTGGTCTTTCCGGCCCCATTCGGTCCCAGGAGGCCAACAATTTCACCCTTCCGGACTTTGACGGAGACGTCATCGACGACCTTTTTCCTGTGGTAGCTTTTTTCCAGCCCCAACGCTTCCAGCTGATGGTTCATCTTTCACGATTTTTTAATGACTGTCTCGGACCTTTCCCTGCCTTTATTTTCGACGATGATTCTATCATCGGACAGGTAAAAAGTCAATTTATCCCCCTGAACCCGGCCCTTCTGCTGATGCGTCAGAACCGGGTTCCCGCTCAACTGGATGGTTTCCTTTTCCAGGTTAAAAACGGCCTTCTGACCCTCTGCCCTGTACAGCTCTCGGATGACTTCGACATCGCCACTGGCGAGCAATGTCTGTATCTTGTTATCCTCTTCGCTGAGGCGAATGATGAGCTCATCTGCCTTCAGTTCCGAGGCTTCCACCTTGACAATGACGTCGCCGCTGTAGGTCAGGCGTCTGGAACTCGGCTTGTACTCCAGGGTGTCAGCACGGATCTCGAGGTCGTACTCCTCCTCACCCTTGGGATTGACAGTGATGTGGGTCTCCACTCCCTCACGGCAGACCATGTTCCCCCCCTCCCGGAAAATGGTCATCTCCTGGGTCAGCATCGTTTCCTTTCCCTGCCAGACTTTTACGTCTCCTGTAAACATAAAACGTCTGTTCTTCCCTGAATATCTCATTTCTTCCGCTTTAACAAAGATGGCATCCGTTCCGCCGAAGAATCCGACCGCAGGCGCTTCCGCCTTCTGCGAGGTCATGATGACATTGACCTCCCCCGCCGCCTCCAGGTTCCGGCTGTTGAGCATGATGTCCAGGACATCCGCTTCGATCTCGTAGTCCCCGGCTCTGATCCGCGCCCTCGACTCCTCACTGCTTTCCACGTGCAAGATCTGCTTTTTCCCCTCGATGGAAAGGACACCGCCGCGCACGGTGCGGCTCTCTCCCTCCCGCTGCTCCGCCATGTTGACGTGGCCTCTGGCATGAAACGTCCTCATCCCCCCCTTATGGTTGAACTGGATGTCCAAGCGGTCAGCCGTGGTCTCGATGAACTCCCCTCCTGCGGTATCCTGCCGCAAGTAGCATTTTCCCTCGGCCTCCAGGGATCGGATCTCCTGAGAGTTGTGCCAGGCCCGGATCATCACCTTTCGGGCCCTGAGCTCCCGGCGCTCCGGTCGAGCAGCCTGCTCCTCGGAATTGGGATCGGAGGGGGAGGAATCCTGGCTCGTCGTCACAAGATGTACATCTCCCTGCATGAGGACCTTCCGGAGGTTTTCCTTGTTGGAAAAGAGCTCGAATTGGATGAGGGAGGCATCGGCGAAGTTTTCCCCGGCATGGATGCGGGCATCTCCCCGAATGGTACCCGATCCCTGGGAATGCAGGTAATCCAGTTCATTTCCTTCGATCTGTACGGGCCGGGATGGATCCGAGGCGGTCGTAAAGCTCAAACGGACCTCATTCCGCAGGATCAGTCTCTGGTTCGTAGCTCGATACACAGCCTCTTTTGCCGACCCCGAAATCCGCTCAGAGGTAAATTTGACCGGGCGATCTGTGAGCAGGCGTTCTTCCTCGGTCTGGTATTCGAAAGACTCCGCTTCGATCCGGATATCTTTGGCCGCCAGGACAGCTCCGCCCAGCATACGAAAGAAAGCATTCTCACGGTCGTGCACGATCTCTCCGGCCGTTAGCACGACATCTTCCCCATCGGCCCGGCCGGGAAACTTGAGCTGGACATCACCCTCCAGGTGATAGAGCCCGTCATCACCGATGTAATGCCGGGCCGCCCGGACTTCATAGTCGAGTTTCCCCCTTCTCAATTGGAAATGATGGATCTCCTCAGTGGTCTCCACCTTCTGCTCTGCGATCTCTGTTTCCACAACGGGAACCCTGGGCTTGAGCCGTGACCGGCTGACGAAATTCTGGATGATCAGGGACACGGCTGCAAGCATGAACAGCGCGATGAAGACCTTGAATATCAAGGCCGGTCGGATCCTTTGCTTTTTCATGAACGGTCCTATTATACCCTGTCCGACACGCGAATTGAATTCCCTGGAGGCCGTTTCCTTCATCCGGCTGTGCCGGGGGGGGACTGAACAGAGATACCGGGGCCTGGCTCAGGTTGGAGATGTCCCGAACGGCCGCATGTCCTCCAGGACGAGAGTCAGGCGCTCTTGACCCAGGTACTCCTTGACCTGGAGTGAGTACACCACTGAGATGCGGCTGCCCTTGCTGAGAGAATCGATCCAGTCGCCTTTGCCCCAGCCCACGGCATCGAAATACCGCCCGTTATGTTTCAGGAGGAGTTTGAGGTGACGTTCTTGAAGCCGACGGGGAGCCGCCACGACTTCGACATCATCCGTGGTAAAGATGGGCTTGGGATTGCCGACTCCGAAGGGGGAGAGGAGAGCAAAATGGTCAAGGAAGGCCGCTCCGATCTCGTCGAAGTCGAGCCGGGTATCGATCCGGATCTTCCGCCTGAGGTCTTCTTCCGTGATACGGTTGTCGACATAGGCGTTCATGGCCCGCTTGAGCTGCGGGAGGTTGTCGATCCCCAGCTCGCAGCCCACAGCCATGGGGTGTCCCCCATAGTTGTTAAAATACTGGCGGGTGTGGTCCAGGCATTCGATCAGAGGGAACTCACGGATGGAGCGGCCCGACCCGTGGGCCTTCCCGGCATCGTAGGCAAACAGCAGAACGGGCCGATGGAAATCCTCCTTGAGCTTGGAGGCCACGATCCCGATGACGCCACGATGCCATTCGTCACACCCCAGGACAAGCAGTTTATAGCGCTGGTCCAGGGACTGGGATCGGATCCGTTGTGTCGCCTGGGCGTATATCTTTTTCTCGATCCCCTGACGGATCCCGTTCATATCGTCCAACTCGGAAGCGATCCGTCTGCCCTCTTCTTCTGATCCGGAAAAGAACAACTGTACGGCCAAGTCCGCTCTACCCATCCGCCCGGCCGCATTGATACGGGGTGCGATGCGGAATCCGACATCCGACACCTGGACGCTCTTGTGCTCCAGTCCGCAGACCGAGAGCAGGCTCTTCAGTCCCAGGTTGGAGACTCCCTCAAGTCCTTGCAGGCCGTATCTGACAAAGATCCGGTTCTCCCCGGTCAGCGATACGATATCCGCCACGGTCGCGATGGACACCAATTTCAGGTAATGAGGAAGCTGGGACTCCCTGGGATGCCCCTGAAACAGCGCCTGTATGAGCTTGAAGGCCACGCCGATGCCGGCCAGGCTCTTGTACGGGTATCCGGATCCCGGCACCACGGGATTGAGCACCGCCAAGGCCTCGGGGAGCTGGTCCCCTGGCAGATGATGGTCCGTGATGATGACATCCACGCCTTTGCCGGAGGCTTCCCGCACAAAATCCACGGCTTTGATGCCGCAGTCCACACTGACGACGACGCGCGCCTGCTTCTCTTCTACAATCTGGATGTGACTCGTCTTGAGGCCGTAGCCCTCCTCCAGACGATCGGGGATGTAGTAGTCTACCTTGGCCCCCAGCGTACTGAGCGCCCGGGAGAGGATGACGACAGACAGCACGCCGTCCACATCGTAATCCCCGAAGATCAGGACCTTTTCTCCTCGAGACGCAGCCTTCAGGAGCCTCTCTACGGCTGTGCGCATGCCCTGCAGGAGGAAGGGATCATGCAGATCCTCCAGGGTCCCATGCAGGAAGCTCTGGGCCCCCTCGGCATCGGTGATCTTGCGGTTGACCAGGATCCTGGCAATTTTGACGGGGATGCCGAGGGCGGCGGCCAGAGAATCAGCCCTGGGGTCTGCGTCGGAAAGAATCCACTCGTTTTGCTTCATTGAGCCCACAACCATACCACAACTCCTCCCAACCCTCAATGGCATTCCTACTCCCGGGACTCGTTGACTTTGGGCGGACCGAAAAATATAATGGCAATGCCGCCATGACCAACCTCAAAGAGAAGCTGTTCCGGACCCGCCAGACTGTAAAAAGCAGGATCGACGAGCTGTTGTCCAGCAAGAAGAATCGGGAGGAGATCCTGGATGAGCTTATGGAAACCCTCATCCTTGCGGATATCGGAGTGTCGACCAGCGAAAGGATCATCGAACACCTGCGTAAAAACAGCAGGAAAACCGACTCCCAAGAGGGGGTCCGTTCCCTACTGAGGCAGGAGATCATCTCCATCCTTTCCCAGCATCCGGTCTCGGTCGCGCTGGATCAGCCCCAATCCGTAGCCATGTTCGTGGGGATCAACGGAGGGGGCAAGACCACCTCCCTGGCCAAACTGGCCCGATTTTTTCAGTCTGATGGAAAACAGGTCATGATGGTGGCGGCGGATACATTCCGGGCCGCAGCGCAGGAACAGCTCTCCATCTGGGGCAAACGCCTGAACATCCCGGTCGTCCGAGGTCAATACGGGGCAGACCCGGCCGCCGTGACCTACGATGCCCTGCAGTCGTTCCAGGCCAGGCAGTTCGACCTCCTCCTGATCGATACTGCGGGCCGCGTCCACACCAACGCAAACCTCATGAGCGAGCTCGAGAAGATCCAGAAGATCGTCTCTCGTGAGATCGAACAGGCCCCCCAGGAAGTGTTTCTGGTACTGGACTCCAGCATCGGCCAGAATGCCCTGATCCAGGCGCGGGAATTCCTGAAGTTCTCCGCCATCACGGGCATATTCCTCTCAAAACTGGACGGCACGGCCAAGGGCGGGTGTGCTCTCAGTATCGTGGATGAACTCAGGCTTCCCATTAAATTCATCGGGACCGGCGAGGGAGACTCGGACATACTCCCATTTTCTCCCCAGGAATTCGCCGATGCGCTGATCTCATGAACTCCCGCATCCAAGATACGAACTACCTGGAGATGTGTTATGCCCTGGCTGAAAAAGCCCGGGGATACACCAGCCCCAATCCCTATGTGGGAGCTCTGGTCGTACGCGCCGGAGAGATCATCGGCTGGGGGTACCACGAGAAAGCCGGCAGGCCCCATGCAGAAGCCGTGGCCCTGGAACGGGCGGGACAGCGGGCCCGGGACGCCACAGCCTACATCACACTGGAGCCGTGCACACACTGGGGCCGCACACCGCCCTGTGTCGACCTCGTCCGTCAATCTGGCCTGAAACGCGTCGTGATCTCCGACTATGACCCCAATCCCCAGGTCTACCGTAAGGGTGTCCGCAGGATACGTGCCTCCGGGATCCAGGTGTCCGTGGGGTTGCTGAAGGAGAGACACAGGACGCTGAATGAAGTCTACATCAAGTATGCCACGCAGAATGTTCCCTTCGTGACCCTCAAGGCAGCAGTTTCTCTGGACGGCAAGATCGCAACCGCATCTTCGGTCTCACAGTGGATATCCTCCCCGGCTACACGGGAATACATCCATCTGGTCCGGGGAGAATATGATGCCCTGCTGGTGGGGATCGACACCATCCTCAAGGACGATCCCCGGCTCACGGTCCGGCATCCCCACTGGCGCGGGAAACAGCAGGTCCGTGTCATACTGGATTCCCGCCTCAGGTTTCCTCTCACGGCACGGATCCTGGAGACGCTGTCCCGAGGAGGCATCCTGATCTTCACGGGCCAGCATGCCCCAGCCAGGAAGAGGCTTACCCTGGAAAAAATGGGTGTGAGAATCGTCTCGGTTCCGCTCTCACAGGGACGCCTGCAGCTCCCGAAGATCCTGGACTGGCTCGCAGGGCAAGAGATCTCCAGCGTTCTCGTGGAAGGAGGAGGGCGGGTCCACACAGATTTCCTGGAGAAGGGCCTGGCCGACAAGCTCCTGGTCACCGTTTCTCCCAAGCTGATCGGCGGGACCCGTGCCCCGTCGTTTTTTCAAGGGAGGGGAATCCAGGACCTGCAAGACGCACAGGGCCTCAAACGGATCCGGGAATTCCGGATCCAGGACGACGTCCTGATCGAGGGGTATTTCTGATGTTTACAGGCATAATCACACACCAAAGTGAGTTTCTGGGATTTCAGAGGGGCCGAAAAGAGATGAGCCTCAAGGTTTCGGAGTTGGCCCGCACCCTTGCTCTGGGTGACAGCCTGGCCGTCAACGGGGTCTGTCTGAGCATCATCCGGAAGGATGGCGACTCGCTGTATTTCAATCTCTCGCAGGAAACCCTGGAGAAGACCACGCTGGGATCTCTGAGGAGAGGCGACCCCCTGAACCTGGAAGCGCCGCTCACACTGGCCTCGCCCCTGGGGGGCCACCTGGTCACCGGACATATCGACGGGGTGGGCAGGGTCCGGGATGTCTCACACCGGAGCGGCGGGAAGCGGATCGCGGTCGCCTTTCCGCTGGAGCTGAAAGCATTCTTCGTTCCCAAAGGATCGGTGGCTCTGGATGGAGTCAGCCTGACGATCGCCTCTCTTTCCGCGTCGGTTCTGGAAGTGGAGGCCATACCCATCACCCTGGATCAGACCCATCTCGGACTCTGGAGACCGGGCCGGGAGGTCAATATCGAGTGTGACATAATCGGCAAATATGTGTATAATTGGACGGTCAAATCCTGAGCCGAAGTTAGGTTGGAAAGGTAAATACGATGTCTGCATCCACGGGCGTAGCTTCCATAGAAGACGCCATCAAGACAGTCAAGGCCGGCAAACTGATCATCATTGTTGACGACGAGGACCGCGAAAACGAAGGCGACCTGATGGTCGCCGCAGAAAAGGTCACGCCGGATATCATCAACTTCATGGCCAAGCACGGCCGCGGACTTATCTGTCTGTCCCTGACACGAGAACGCGCCCGGAAACTGGCGCTTCCCCTCATGGTGACGGACAACACGGCCCAGTTTCAGACCGCCTTCACGGTCTCCATCGACGCCAAGGAGGGCACTACTACGGGGATTTCCTCCTATGACAGGGCCAAGACCATCCTGACCGCCATCGATCCCGAAACCAAGCCCGCGGACCTGGCGAGGCCCGGACACATCTTCCCTCTCGAAGCCGCAGAGGGCGGAGTCCTGAAAAGGGCCGGGCAGACAGAGGCCTCGGTGGACATCTCACGTCTGGCTGGTCTGGACACGGCCGGTGTCATATGCGAGATCATGAACGACGACGGGACCATGTCCCGTATGCCCGACCTGGAGGCCTTCAGCCAGACTTACGACATCCCCATCATCACCGTCGCGGACCTCATTAAATACCGCATGCAGCACGAGATTCTGGTCCAGAAGATCGAGGAGGCAGATCTGCCGACCAAATACGGCCATTTCAAGATCATTGCGTATGAGGACACCATCCACGGCGAACAACACGTGGCCCTGGTCAAGGGGGATCTCAATCCGGCCGAGCCCACCCTGGTCCGGGCCCATTCCCAGTGCCTGACTGGAGACACCTTCGGCTCGACCCGCTGTGACTGTGGGGATCAGTTGAGCCGTTCCATGGAAATTATCGAAAAGGAAGGCAAGGGCGTCATCCTCTACATTTTGAACCATGAGGGCCGGGGCATCGGGCTGGCCAACAAGATCAAGGCCTATGCCATTCAGGACCAGGGGATCGATACCGTGGAGGCCAACGAGAGGCTGGGATTC
>JAUWTO010000363.1 GCA_030614685.1 Candidatus Aminicenantota bacterium | reverse complement strand
GATGTTGGCGATCTTGCTGTCGGCATACGCCTTCATCTTCTTGTAGGGCCGGCTCTCCCAGTTCAGGTCGTCGAAGTCCAACTCGCCGTAGCTGTGCGCCCCGCTCGACTCATTGACAATCCTGGAATCGGGAGTTTTATTGATCAGGTCGATGAGCAGCCCCGTGAGGGCAAAGTGACCCAGATGATTCGTGCCGAACTGGAGTTCGAATCCGTCGGCAGTCTTGGAATAGGGCGGCATCATCACTCCTGCGTTGTTGATTAGAAGATCCAGGCGAGAATAATTTTCCTTAAACTTCGCCGCGAAGCTGCGCACGGATTCCAGATTGGCCAGATCCAGTTCCATGACTGTGATATCCGCATTCTGGTGGTCGGCCTTGATCTTATCCGCGGCCGCATTCCCTTTTTCCAGGTTGCGCACGGCCATGATCACCGTGGTGTTCTTCTCTGCCAAGACCCTCGCGGTCTCGTATCCAATCCCGCTGCTCGATCCGGTCACGATGGCAACCCTGCTCTTCTGGTCCACTATGTCGCTGCTGTCCCATTTTTGTTTTGGCATAGTCATATCCGTTATGTTTTCCCTCTGCTACGTGTAAAGCCCGTTTTCCAGCAGGTCGATGAACGCATCGAACCTTTGTTGGGCGATCTGCTCGAAGCTTTGATCGGGGCTGATCATCATCATAACCGGCCGCATCATGTGCAAGAGGAGTATCAGCGAATCCAGCAGCACCATCAAGATGAGGGTGCTGCTGCAGCGGAACTTTCCCTCCTGGACGAACTGATCCAATCGCTCAACAAACTCAGAGGGCAGGAGGTACTTCTGAAAGATCGTCTGCAGCGCCTCCGATTCCTCGAGGGAACCCCGCAAATACAGCTTAACGACCTTCGGGTGCATCAGAAGCCACCGGTCCAGGTGTTCCATGGACTTCCGGATCAATTCTTTCGGATCTTCTATTTCCTGCACAGCCAGAGAGATAGCACTGACCATGGGCTCGGTCTTTTCCTTGAACAGCTCCTTGAGCAGCGTCTCCTTGTCGACAAACAGGGCGCGCACGACCGCAGGTTCCAGCTCGGCCCTTCCTGCAATCGATTCAATACTTGAATTCGAGAGGCCGACTTCTGAAAAGTCATCCAGGGCAGCCTCAATGATCCTCTTCCACTCTTCTAACATATCCAGCTCCTTTTTATGATCGGTCTTTGATCCTATCACTCATAGCGTATGGAATCCACAGGGTCCGAGACGGCGGCGCGGACGGCCTGGAAGCTCACGGTCAGAAGCGCGATCAAAAGCGCCGACAGGGCCGCACCCACGAACACCAGCAGGTTGAGCGTGGTGTGGTAGGCATAGTTCTGCAGCCAGCGGCTCATGGCATACCAGGCCGCGGGCCAGGCGAGCAGGTTGGCCACGACGACCAGGATCACGAATTCCTTGGACAGGAGCAGGACGATGCTGGAGGCCGTGGCCCCCAGTACCTTGCGGATGCCGATCTCCCGGGTACGCCGTTCGGCCATGAAGGAGGCCAGCCCCAAGAGTCCCAGGCACGCGATCACGATGGCCAGGATGGTGAAGGCACCGAACAGGGTCCCCATCCGCTGCTCAGCCCGGTAGAGTCGGTCAAAGGACTCATCCAGAAAGGCCGTATCCATGGGAAACTGCGGGGAGACACGGTCCCAGGCCTGGCTCAGGCGCTGCAGCGCCCCCGGCAGGTCCGCGTCACTCAGGCGGACCAGGAGGTAGGAGTAAGGCTCAACAGGACGCAGCCGGATGAACAGGGGCTCGATGCGGGTGTTGATGGATTTGAAGTGAAAGTCCTTGACCACACCGATCACGGTCCCGGGATCTCCCCACACGGTCAGGCCTTTCCCAACCGGGGGATCCTCGCCCATGACCCGGGCCGCCGCCTCATTTAAGATATACGCCTGTTTTTCATCCGTGGGGAACTCCCGGGAAAACGCCCTGCCCTCCGCCATCTCCATCTTCATGGTGGCGAAGTAATCATGGGTGACGGTGGCGTTGTGGAACAGGATGTCGTCATTGGGATCCTTGCTCGGCCAGGTGATGTTGTCCGTGGAGTTTAGAATGTAG
>JAUWTO010000020.1 GCA_030614685.1 Candidatus Aminicenantota bacterium | reverse complement strand
GTGCCGGTGCCGATCCAGTAGTAGTCTCTCCCGCGTGGATCTGTTTTGACGACGATCTCGGGGTGGTAGCGCTTCTGCCCCAGCTTGGCCAGGCGGAGGCCCTTTACGGGAGGCGCCGGGATGTTGATGTTGAGGGTGATGCCCTCCGGCAGGGGATGTTCGAGGAGGTCCCGACTGAGGGACTGTACCACCTCGCCGCAGAAATCGAAGTGGTATGTACCTGTCCGGTCCGGCAGATGGGAAACGGCGAGCGAACAGATCTGAAGGAACGTCCCCTGTACCGCCCCTCCAACCGTGCCGGAATAGGAGATGTCCTGCTGACCCAGATTGGGGCCGCGGTTGACTCCCGAAATGATGAGATCGGGGGGGGAGGGAAGGCGCTTAACGCAGGCCCCGTACACGCAGTCCCTTGGGGTACCAACAAAAGCGAACACCCGGTCCCGGATGGTCTTCACTCTGAGGGGATGATGGAGCGTCAGTGCCAGGGAGGTAGCACTCTGCTCTCTGTCAGGTGCAACAATGAAGACATCGGCCCCGACATCCTGGAGGCACTCGAACAGGGACTGGATCCCCTCAGCATAGAAACCGTCATCATTGGTCAGGAGGATGAGGGGCCGTTTATCGTCCATCAGGTGCGGATCATGATCAGCAGCATCTTGAACGGCTCGATCGCTTTCAAGGCGTGGGGTTGGTGGGCGGGCATGATGATGAGCTCCCCCGGTCTGACTGTGTGCGGTGTCCCTGAGATGGTGATCTCGGCCGAGCCCTCCACTCCCAGGACCGTGGCGTCGAAAGGCGCCGTGTGCTCGCTCAACCCCTGATCCTTATCAAATGCGAAGACGGTGAGCGTCCCGGTCTTCAAGGAAAGCAGTTCACGGCTCACGACGGATCCCTGCTGGTAATCCAACAGACGCGCCAAGTCCAGAACCTGAGATCTCAGTTCTTCCATTAGAAGGCTCCTAAAAAAGGAAATGGTCGGGACGGGCGGATTTGAACCGCCGACCCCACGCACCCCAAGCGTGTGCGCTACCAGGCTGCGCCACGTCCCGACCAGAAGGGATATTATAGCAAAAAACGGTTCAATTACAACCGATTTCGTAGAGGGCTCGGACTCAGAGCTTATTCAGATCGGACGCGATATCCTTGAGCTGGTCCCGGATCTGGAACAGAGTTTTTTTGAGCCGTTCGGGGTGGACCGGTGTCTTGCTCACGAGGCCGAATTCCAGCTCGATCTTTCGTTTGGCTCCGGCCAGGGTCAGGCCTTCGCTCTCCAGGAGGCTTTTCAGGCGGAGGATGATATCCAGGTCTTTCTTGCGAAAGATCTTCTTCCCCGTTCCCGTGCGGCCGGCGTTGAGGAAGTAAAACTCCTGCTCCCAGGACTCGATCAGCTTGAGGTCCAGTTTGGAAATGCGGCAGACTTCGTCCAGAGGATAGAAGAGTTTTTCCTGTTTGGTTTCGCGTGCCATTTGCTGTCCGTGGCCACGGTAAAGTTAGCATGGATGGAGTGTGAGGTCAAGCTGGCAGGATCGAGATTTCCTCCGTCCTGTGGTACCCGTTACTCCCGGGATTTGGTATAATTGGAGACGAGACGGGAGTCACATGCCTGCTGATTCGGGGAAAGCACACACGCCGCTGGCGGAACGGATGCGTCCCCAGCATCTGGAGAAGTTTTATGGGCAGGAACACCTCATGGGGAAGGGGAAGATCCTATCCCAGTTCATCAAGTCGAATCAGTTGGTCTCGCTGATCTTCTGGGGACCGCCCGGTTCGGGCAAGACCACACTGGGCTTCCTGCTTGCCCGGCATTTCGACTTTCCTTGCGTGTTCTTCTCCGCGGTGCTCTCGGGTATCAAAGAGGTCAAAAACGTGATGGTCGAGGCAGAGGAGCACCGACGGCTCTTCCAGCACCCCACGGTCATTTTTATCGATGAGATACATCGCTTCCACAAGGGACAGCAGGCTGCCTTCCTTCCCTATGTGGAGCGGGGTGATATCATCCTGTTCGGTTCCACCACGGAAAATCCCTCCTTCGAAGTGATCGCGCCCCTGCTTTCGCGCACCAAAGTGCTGGTGCTCCATCCCCTGACCGACGCCACGCTGCGTCACATCCTGGAAGAGGCGTTGGCTGACAGGGAGAGGGGATTGGGGGACCGGGAGCTCCGCCTCGAACCGGAGGCCCTGCAGAGTATCATCGATTATGCCAATGGGGACGCGCGCAGGGCCCTGAATACGCTGGATATCGCGGCCGGATTGGCAGGAGTTGACGGGATCACGGTGCTCGAAGTCCAGGAGGCCCTCCAGAAGCGTATCCTGTTTTATGATAAGAGCGGCGAAGAACACTTCAACCTGATCTCCGCACTTCACAAGAGCCTCCGCAACAGTGATGTGGATGCTTCCCTGTACTGGTTGGCGCGTATGTTGGCATCAGGAGAGGACCCCAGATACATTGTCCGGCGCCTGATCCGGTTCGCCTCCGAAGACATCGGACTGGCCGATCCTTCGGCCTTGACCCTGGTCCTGAGCGCCAGGGAGGCCTATGACTTTCTGGGGTCCCCAGAGGGGGAACTGGCCTTGGCCCAAGCCGTAATCTACCTGGCTTCAGCCCCCAAGAGCAACCGGGTCTACGCTGCCTTCAAGCTGGCGTTAAAGGATGTGGAGGCCAGCCCTCACGAGCCGGTACCCCTGCACCTGCGCAATCCGGTGACGGACCTGATGAAAGACGAGGACTACGGGAGCGATTATCAGTATGCGCACGACAATCCCTTCAACACCACGGCCATGGAGACCTTCCCCGAAAGACTCAAGGATCGCCGCTATTACCGGCCCGGTGACATCGGGCTGGAACGCGAGATCAAGAAGCGGATGGAGTGGTGGGCGGGCCTGAAATCCCGGCTGAAGGACGAAGACGATGCGTCCTAATCCTGATTCTCTTTGAGCAGGTAATAGATCTCCCAGGAGATGTCATCGGCCAGGCAGCCGATGCAGGATTTTTCCGTCGTGGCCAGTTCTTCGTCCTCGATCTTGTCTTTGATGATCCTCTTCACGCGTTTGCGGATCTTATAGAGGAGGATGTAGTTGATCATCAGCGGTTGCCTGAATAATATCAGCTTGTTCCCGGCATGTAAAGATTGAGGCGGGGAGGGGAAAAATGCTAAAATAGCCCCCTTACCGAATGAAAAATATCTGGGTCCCGCTCATACTCTTGGCAGTGCTCGCTTCCTGTTCCCTTTTCCGGTCACGCGCGGAGCTCTACCCCGAAGGCATAATCTTTCCCCTGTCGCAGGCCCACACGCTCAGCTTCGAGGGCGAGATCCTCGAGTCTCTTCTCCTGCGGGATGGCCGGGTCTTTCTCACCACGCACGAGGGCTGCGTGTATGCCATGGACGCGGGGGAGCCGGAGATGGTGTGGGAGTTCCGCATGCATTCGGCTGCAGCGGGCCCCGTCCACCTGGGGACGGAGCACATCTATTCCTGGGATGTGGAGGGGACCGTATACTGTCTCGATGCCGAGGGCAGCCTCGTGTGGGAAGCGTCTCTGTCCGAGCCTCTCTCAGCCGGGGGGTGTGAGGGGGACGCGCATCTTTATGTGGCGACGACAGCCGGAGAGCTGGTGGCCCTGGACAGGGCCACGGGCAGAACGGTTTGGCGTTTTCGGGCCGACGATGAGATCCAATGCGAGCCGGCCTGCAGCCCGGGACGGGTCGCGTTCGGATGTGAGGACGGAAATGTTTATGTGCTCCATGCCGATGGGCGCCCCGTGGGTCGTTTCCCCACGGGCGGAGCGGTCCGGGGAGGCCTGCTGATCGATGACGACAGGGTCTACTTCGGTTCCTTCGACCACTTTGTCTACTGTGTGAGTCTGCCAGATCTCGAGACAAGATGGAAGGTGCGTACGGGAGGACCTGTGGACGGCCGGCCCGTGCTGGAAGAGGATCAGATCTATATCATCAGCCGGAACAATGTGCTGTACTGCTTCGCACGCAAAAGCGGCACGGTCCTGTGGTGGAAGCATGTCCCGGCTCGCAGCCGGTTTTACCCCCAGGTCATTGACGACCGCATAACGGCTGCCTCTCGTTCCGCTCGATTGGTCTGTTTCGATGTACAGAGCGGGGAGGACCGGGGACAATTCGATGCTGGTGAGGAATTGCGTGCCAACCCGGTCTGGTATGCTCCCTACCTGATCCTGGCCCATTTTGACCGGAATACCGGTCAGGGCCGGCTGTCCTACCTGAAAAAAGAGGTCAAGGCGAGCGTGGTGTTCGCCACGACATCCCCACAGAGACCCAACGAAGAGATCCAGGTCATGGCCGAGGTCACCGGTTTCTTCCAGCCACAGTACACGTTTTACCTTACCCGCTATCTACTGCTGAACTACGGGTTGTATTATTATGTGCCGGTTCAGGTGGGGGGGGAGCGACAGGTCGTGCGGGATAGATCGGAGGTGACGACCTGGGACTGGTTTCCTGAAGATCCGGGGCTCTATGTCATCGAGGTGCGCGTAGAGGACGAAAGAGAGACCGCTTCTTCGGGGGCGGCTTTTCTGATAGAAAAAGGAGTGTCCAATGAAACGGGATGAAGCACTGTCGCTGGTCAAACAGCATCTCAAAAACAAGAACCTGATTAAGCACTGCCTGGCGGTGGAGGCCTGCATGCAGGCCATGGCAGATCACCTGGGGGAGGATGTGGAAAAGTGGGGCCTGGCCGGGGTCCTGCACGACCTGGATTATGAGGTGACGAAAAAGAGCCCTGAACGGCACACGCAGGAGACCCTGAAGATTCTGGAGCCGTATGCCCTGGATCCTGACATCATCCACGCGATCCAGGCGCATGCCGGGATGATCCCCTGCGAGAAACCGATGGAATGGGTCATATTCGCGGTCGATCCACTCACCGGCCTGATCATCGCAGCGACCCTCATGCATCCCGACCGCAAGCTTGCTTCCATCGATCTGGAATTCGTAAAGCGGCGCTACAAGGAAAAAAGTTTTGCCCGTGGGGCCCGGCGTGAGGACATCGAGCAGATCCGGATGGTTGAGGGGATGGACCTGGATGGATTCATCGCCATTTGCATTGGGGCCATGCAGGGGATCCACGCAGATCTGGGACTGTAAAGAAGGGGCGGAAAGACATGAGGATTGTTTCTTTTGTGGGGGTGTCGGACAGCGGCAAGACACGCCTTGTCATGCGGTTGATCGAGGAATTCAACCGGAGGGGACTGCAGACCGGCGTGATCAAACACTGCCACCAGGGATTCGACCTGGATCCTGAGGAAAAAGATAGCTCCCGGTTTTGGGATAAAGGGGCCGCAGGGGTCGCCCTGCTCTCCCCCTCGCGGTGGGCGGTTATCAAACGGATGCCTCCCGAAAAAAGCGCAGTGGAACTTGCGAAACAGGTATTTGCGGATCAGGACGTCGTCCTGGTGGAGGGCGGGAAGCATGACAGGGGCATACCCATGATCGCCGTGGAGCGGCCCGGCCGCAGGGGACGGATCTCACTGGATCCGACCGAGCTGGCGGCTGTGGTGTGCGAGGAGGACATATCCCTCGGAAGGCCGGCATTCCATCCCGACCAGATCCAGGCGATTGCCGATTTCATTTTAAATATTTTAAATGAGGTAGAGACATGAGATTGAGAGTAGACGGACAGGATGTGCGGATGAACGATTTTGTGGCCCGCATATTAACCAATGTCATGGAGGGCATCTCCCGGTCGCTGGACGACATCCCCGAGGGCTCGCAGGAGGCCGTTTTTACGGCCGAGGCCGGGAGCGGGGTTACGCTGGAGGTCGACGGTGCCCTGGTACAGATGAATGCGTTTGTTCAAGGCATTGTGGGCAACATTTTGCGGAGCATGGTCGCCTCATTGGATGATGTCCCTGCCGCGCCCCGCAGCATCGAAGTGACGCTCTAGAACACGTCGGCCTGGAAGCCGAGCTCGAAATAGCGCCCCTGCCAAGGGAATCCCAATTCTGTGTAAATGGGGCTGTCAAAGATGTTGGTGAGGCGTGCAAAAATCTCGAACTGCCTGAGTGAATAGGCCACCACGGCATCCAGGTTAAAATAGGAGGGAATCTCCACAAGCTCGTCATCCGACGTCAGCCAGTAGGACCGGGATGCCAAGAGCCCGTAAAGGGAGAGCCGGAGGCTGGGGAGAGGATAGACCCGGCCCTCGAAGTTGAGATTGTGCTTGGAAATTGCGGGAAGAGGCCTGTCATCGCTCACGTTCCAGGGATCCAGGAAGGTGTAGTTGACGGTCGCTGCGCCCCACCGCACGGATTTCTGCGCCTGCAGCTCGAAACCGTGAATGCGGGCCTCGCCGATGTTGAAGTACCTGCGTTGAAAGTCGTATTCCGGCAGGCGGATGCTGTCGATCAGGTCCTTGAAATACTGCAGAAAGGCGGATCCCGTGAAATAAAACTCGCGGTTATAAGTGAGGCTCAGCTCCCAGATGGTACCCGCCTCGCACAGCAGGTCCGGATTCCCGGATCCGGATGAGTACAGGGATCTCATGGAAGGAAAACGGGACTTTATTGAGAAGGAAGCATGAACATCCAGCCAGGGATAGGGCGTGAATTTGAGGCCGAGCAGGGGATTGAGCTTGGTGGTGCTCTCTCCCTCAAATTTGTCAAGATGGTCGAGGCTCAGTCCGCCCACCACCTGCCAGACGTCCAGGAAAGAGGCGTGATCTTCGACACCTAGGGAAACGGTCAGCTGGTCGTAGGCCTGCCAGGGATCTCCCACATCGTCCTGGGTCCGCACATCGTCGCCCTTGTAGTCGAAGCTCACCTTGAGCTGGTTGGCGGGATTGAGAAACAGATCCGCCAGGCCAAAAATGCCGTGGACCGCATTGTTGTGGGAGCTTTCGAAGCGGATCTCCTCCAGTTCGGCATCTTGGTACATGGCAAGCGTGTTGTTGTAGCGAGTGTAATAGGCCCGAAAGCGGGCCATGGAGCGGTCGCCCACTACACTGTACCCCCCGGCATTGAGAGTGTAGCGGTCCCAGTCCTTGAACCGCCAATACCTGGCCTTCCCACCCTCCAGCGCAGGCGGCATCCCGTATTCGGAAAGGTAGGCCCCGACGTTGAACAGGATCTCTGATTGGTTGGTGGGATTGACATAGAGCTTTCCGTTAAAATTGAAGCGCTGGTAATCCGTGTTGGAACGCTGGGTTCTATCCCCGGAAGCCTGGTCCGGATAGTTGTATCCATCCGAATCCTGGTAGAGCAGACCCCCCGAGAAACCCAGCCGGTTTGCCTGATAGCCGGTGTTGAGCCCCAGGCTGCGCGTGTTGAGCTCCCCGTAAGATCCCTTGAAGGTCAGGCGCGGTTTGTAGGTCGGACGCTGTGTGATGATATTGACGATCCCTCCCAGGGTGTTTGCGCCGTACAGGACCGAGGACGGCCCCTTGGTGATCTGGAGGCTGTCGATCCCATCTGTGCTAAAGGTCTTCAGGTCAAAGCTGCCGTAGTAGGGTTCGTAAGAGGGGATGCCGTCCACCAGCATGGCGATCCGCTTGTCATCCACGCCCCGCAGCTTCAGGGTGTATGTTGACTTGTCACCAAAGGACACGCTGACACCCGGGGCATACCGGATGGCTTCGGAAAGATCCAGGGGTTTGAGCCGTTCGACGAAGGTTTCATCCAGTACGGTTACGGTGGAGACCGGCCGTTCCTTGGGGACCTCGCTCACGACCAGGATTTCCTCGGTGATCACCGGCGGCTTGGTCTTCTGCTGGATTTTTTTCTGTTCTTTTGTCTGGGCCTCTTGATCCTGCGCTGAGAGGCCTGGGGAGCCGGCCAAGAAGCCTACCATCCCGATGACAGCCACTCCGAGGATGAAAATCCGGTGGATGTGTGAGTACATGGTGTCTCCTTTTCAAACATGGAAGGCAAAACCGTTTCCCGTCTTACCCTATCGGTCAAAGGGCCTGGCAGGGAGCTTTAGCGCCTTTGACTCGGAGCAACGGGAAACATTAGCAGAAAAACGGACTCGAGTCTAGAAAAAAAACAGGCCCGCCCAATGGAAAAACGTTGATATGGTTCAAAGGAATCTTCGAGGAAATGTCAGCAAATATTGAATCAGATCAGGGGTAAGGTTTATTCATGAGAAAAGCCGGGAGTGCATGTCCTCGGCCAGACCGTCAGCGTAAAAGCGGAAGATATGGGTACGGGCATGGATGGCCTTCTGGAACCGGGGGACCAGTTCGAGACGGACAACAACCAGGGCCGGCTGCCGCCTTTCCATAACGACCTGGAATCCCGGCCAGAAACCCCGGCCGGCCAGTTCCAGGTGGCCCATCTCGTCGATCACGGTAAGGTTTGAGCGGCCGGTGTCGGTGATGGCGGCCTCCGCTCTTTGCAGGCCCTCAGGGATCATGCCAAAGGGCCCCACCCGGAGCCAGTCCGGATCCGGATCTGTCCGGAGCAGGGGGTAGCTGTCCCGTGTGTTCAGGTCGAACGCATCATAACCCTTTCGGCTCGACCCCTGGAAGGACGCCAGGCTGAGGATGCCGTTCACTGGCAGGCCGTCGTCTCTGGCACCCTGCAGGAATCGCAGCAGAAATGATGTTTTGCCGGCGTGGACCGGGCCTGCCAGTATAAAAACCTGATCTTCTGTCATCTTGACATGAAATGTCCGTTGATTCTGAAAATCAATCCGGCTATGATATACCTAATTAATAGCATCATTTCGCTTATATGATAAGGAGTCTCGATATGGATGTACAGGGATTGAAGTCCAGACACACGCTTTTAAAAGAATACGCGTATACACGGGGTGATATCGACCGGGGCTACAACAACCGGACGCTTTATGTGAACCTGAGCGAGAACTCCGTGGCCGAGAAACCGGTCAGCGAGGAGATGAAGGAGAAGTTCATCGGTGGAAAGGGATTCGGCCTTCGACTTCTGTGGGACGGCACCAAACCCAACACAAAATGGGACGATCCCGAGAACGAGATCATCATCTCTCCCGGCCCTGTGGCCGGCATCACCCAGTATTCCGGGTGTGGAAAATCCCTGGTGGTTTCGATCTCGCCTCTGACTGACCTGGTTATCGACTGCAATGTGGGAGGCTATTTCGGACCCTATCTCAAGTTTTCCGGATTCGATGCCTTGGAGATCCAGGGGAAGGCGGCGAGGGATGTCATCCTTGTCATTGATGGAACCAAGGGGACGGTCTGCATTGAAGAGGCCCCGGAGGAAGCTCAGGACTCCCATATCCTGGCCGAACAGCTGACTGAGATGTATGCTGATGACGAGACCGACAAGCGGAATGTATCCGTTGTTTCAGCCGGCAGTGCGGCCAATTTCACGCGGATCGGGATGTTGAACTTTAGCTGGTATGATGCGAAGAGGAAGAAGGTCCGGATCAAACAGGCCGGGCGTGGTGGCATCGGGACCGTGTTCCGCGATAAGAACATCAAGGCGCTGGTCGTTAAGATCGAGGGGATAGCCTCCAATCTCAACCATGTGGCCGACCTCCCAGCCATCCAGGAAAGGGGCCGGCGCTTCGCCCGAGAGATGAAAGAGTTGGATCACCTCCAGGCTCATATGAAGGAGGTCGGGACCGCCCACCTCATGGAGATCATGAACGATTATGACCTCCTGCCGGTGCACAATTTCAAATACGGAGCCCACGATGATACCGTCAAGATCGACTCCCATCACCTGAAAAAACGCTTCACCCAGGGTATACCCGACGGATGCTGGGTGGGCTGCATGATGTCCTGCTGCAAGATAGCCGAGGATTTCAAGCCCCGCACCGGCCCTTATGCAGGGCAGGTGGTGGACGTGGAAGGGCCCGAATACGAGACAGCCGCCGGTGTAGGTGCAAACTGCGGCATCTTCGATGTGGATGTGTTGCTGGAGCTCAATTTTTACTGCGACACCTATGGGATCGACACCATTTCCTTTGGGACGGGCATAGCCTTTGCCATGGAGTGCTACGAGAACGGCATCATCGACGATGAGATCACGGGTGGCATTCAATTGAATTTCGGCAATGCCGAAGCATCCCTGGAACTCATCCACCAGATGGCCCGTGGAGAGGGCTTCGGTGTGACCGTGGGTCAGGGCGTGCGCCAGATGAAACGGATCTTCGCTCTGGAATATGATGCCAACGCTCAGTTTCTCCAGGATATCGGTATGGAAAACAAGGGACTGGAGTACTCCCAGTACGTATCCAAGGAATCCCTGGCCCAGCAGGGTGGCTACGCCATGACCAACAAGGGCCCCCAGCATGACGAGGCCTGGCTGATCTTCATGGATATGGTCAACAAGCAGATCCCCACCTTCGAGGATAAGGCGGAGGCCCTCCATTACTTCCCCATGTTCCGTACCTGGTTCGGTCTGATGGGCCTGTGCAAGCTGCCGTGGAATGACGTGGAGCCGGAAGACAATGCAGAACAGGACGAGCCGGCCAAAGTGCCCGAACATGTGGACAACTATGTGACGGTGTATAACTCGGTGACCGGCAAAAATATCGACAAACGCGAGCTCATCCGACAGTCGGAACGGGTCTACAACTTTCAGAGAGTCTTCAACCTGCGCCGGGGCTATGGCCGCAGGGAGCACGATGCCCAGCCGTATCGGGCGGCCGGCCCCGTAACCATGGAGGAATATGAGTCCAGGCTGGAGCGGTATGACCAGCAGATGAAGGAGATCATAGGGGTGGACCCGGAGGGCAAAACCCCAGAGGAGAAGTTGGCCATCACGCGGGAATACCGTGAGGGTCTGTATGAAAAACTTCTGGATGCCGTTTACAAGCGGCGCGGCTGGTCGCGCGATGGGATTCCCACCATCGAGCACCTGCAGAGCATCGGCATGGACCTGCCTGAACTCATAGACACGGTCAAGCTTTATCTCGGTTAGGCGACTTACCGAGGCAGTGGGGTCAGGGACCGGAATTCAAGGACACCTGTGGTCACATCAAAAAAGGCTACGATCACGGTCAACGGCCGTATCATCGAGTGGGAGGACGGCATGACTGTGAAGCGTGTGCTGGAGGTCATGAACTACACCTTCCGCATGCTGGTGATAAAGGTCGATGATCGCATCGTCAAGAAAGACGACTATGCCTCATTCCCGATCCCGACGGGGGCGGATGTCAAGGTCATCCACATGGTCGCGGGCGGTTGAGAAAAGGAGATCTTCGCCGGCGCAGCCTATCTCTGCTTGTATAAATAGAGCAGATACTTATTCCTGAGCCTTTCCCCGGTCTTCCCTGTTTCTGTCCTAAGAGTATCATGCGTCCGCCTGGGTCCAGGCATCATCGATGAAGCGCCACATCGCCCCGGTCGGATTCCGGTCCCGCAGCTCAGGCGGAAGGCGGTGACCACGGACATGGTCATAGCACTGCAGGGAGGCGAAACGGAGCATTGACCGTGGGATCCCCACTGCCGTGAATCCCGGATGGCCGGTGGCAGGGAAGGGGCCTCCATGGTGCATGGCCGGGCTAACCGCCACACCCGTGGGCATCTTATCGTTGAGCAGCCGTCCCACGCGAGTCCTCAAGAGGGGCTCGATCCGGGCGTATGCCGCATCGTCTTTTTCCTGGCTGTGGCTGTAGATTGAGCCGGTCAGGTTTCCTTCCAGGTTTTTGATCACGGCCTCCATTTGGGCCTGGTCACGGACCAGGACCGTCAGCGTAGAGGGGCCGAAGGCCTCGATCTGGGCAGTCGAGCTGTTTTTCAGGAACTCGTCTCCGGAGATCGTCAAGAGAGTGTTCATGGCCGGGTTGCCTCGCGTTTGCAGGACTGTCCTCCGGGTAAGTCTCTCTGCCCCGTGTGTCTCCAGAATGCCCAGGGCCTCCGACCATCCCTCCCGGACCTGCCGGCCAAGGAGTATGCCATCCGGGAGCTCGTCCAGGTTGCGGCCCAGTTCCTGGAGGAACCGCTCTCCGGCTGCATCCTGTTGGAGGATCACCAATCCGGGATTGGTGCAGAACTGCCCCGTGCCGAGGGTGCAGGAGGTGCCGAGCTCCGCTGCGATTTTCGAGCCGCGCTCATTCAGCGCCCCCGGAAGCAGGATGACGGGATTGATCCCGGACATCTCGAGATAGATCGGCTTCCCGGCCGTGTCCGCAGCCCGCTTGAGCTGCAGGCCGGATCTGCGGCTTCCTGTGAACGCGGTGGCGGCGATATCCGGGTGAGAGACCAGCCGGAGACCGTCCTCGGGCCGTATCTCGTAAATAAACTGCACCTGGGACAATGGCAACCCGCTGCTCTGCAGGGCTGCAAACACCAGTTCGGCGAGAAGCCGGGAGGTCCCGGGGTGGCCGGGATGCGCCTTGGCGATCACAGGATTGCCTGCGGCCACGGCGGCGGCAAAATCTCCGCCGGAGAGGGGATTGAATGCCAGGGGAAAATTGTTGGGGCCGAGAATGGCGACCGGGCCATCCAGGGGGCCGTACCGGGACCTGATGTTCAGGGCCGTGTCGATGACCGCCAAACACCAAGACCGGTCCCGGGCCGCTGCTGCGGCCTGCCTGAGCTGCCCGCAGGTACGGGGGAGTTCGATGCTGCAGAGGCGAGGCTCCTGCGGGAGTGCGGTCTCAAGAGATGCCATCGCTGCCAGCTCGGCGCGGTTATGTTCGATCGATCCGGCAAAAGATTCCAGGAAGTCGGCGAGCTTTTCCGGGGATCGAGCACGCAAGGCCTGAGCCGCTCTTTTCCCTGCTTCCAGGGCTGCCGCGATATCCCGCCAACCAGAGACCGGGTACTCCTCACCGCAGGCCCGGCCAGTGGTCGGATCCTCGGCCCGGAAGGCTCCGACGGGAGAATCTGCCGGCCGCCAGCGCCCATCGATCAGGACCGATTGCTGCATGTGGGTCCTCCTGATGATTTCTTAATAGTATCGGGCATATTCTGGTTCGAATGCAAGCCGTGTCTCTACAGACGCCTGCGAACGGGAACTTTTGTTTTACTTCGTGCGTAGAACTATAATAGAGACAGGAGAGAGACATGACAAAACAGATATACCGGCTTAAGAGCAGCAAGATGATCGGCGGCGTGTGTGCAGGCCTGGCAGATTACCTGGACATCGATACCACCCTGATCAGGCTCCTTTTTGTAGCGGTGGGGCTCCTCACTGCGCTTTTTCCCATGTTCCTGTTTTACATCATCGCCTGGACCATCATGCCGGTCAAGGAAAAGGTCGAAGAAAGCCGGAAATCCGACACATCTAAAAACAGCAAAACGAAAGCTTAGTGAACGTTTCCGGGCGTTGACTTCTCTCCCTTTATCCGCTATGGTAATCCGGTAGTAAAATGGCGGATTCTGAAACCCTGACTTTTAACCATATCGCAGTGGAAGGTGTGTTCAAGTCGGGTAAGACCAAGCTGACCGAGATCCTCGCCAAGAAGTTGGCCGGCCGCGCCGTATATGACCGTTTGGACAATCCCTATCTCAAGGAATTCTACGAGGAAAAAGAAGGCTCGGCCTTCCTGAGCCAACTGGTCTTCCTGGTCAACCGGTATCATCAGCAGGCCGGGCTGCTCCAGAGAAGCCTGTTCCATGAGCGAATCGTCTGTGACTATCTGTTCGAAAAGGACAAGATCTATGCGTATCAGACGCTGGCGGACGAGGAACTGCTGGTTTACGAGAAGATCCACGGTATTTTCTCGGAAAAGATCTCCCGCCCGGACCTGACCATCTACCTGCAGATCGCGCTGCCTACTCTCCTGAACAGGATCGAGCGGGACGGTTCGGCCCTGGACAGGAGTATATCTGAAAAATATCTGGAGGATGTTGTCGAGGCGTTCGATTATTTCTTCTTCAACTACAAGGCAACTCCCCTGCTGGTGGTCAAGGCCGACGAGCTGAATTTCAACCAGGAAGAGGACATCATGGACTTGATCGACAAGATCCAGCACATGAAGAAAAGCACCCTGTTCTACGTACCGCTGAGCCGGTCGGGCAGGGGATTGAAAAAGACGTAAGACTTTACCTCAATCCCGATAGAGAAAGAGGCGGGATGGGGAGAAAGGACAGTCATGCCGAAAACAAACTCAACACTCTCCGAAGTCACCATCCCTCTTCTGCTGGACAAGAAGCAGAAGGGCGAGAAAATCACGGCCTTGACGGCCTATGATTATCCCACGGCCAAGATCGTCGACCTGGCGGGCATCGATCTCATCCTGGTGGGGGATTCCCTGGGGATGGTGGTGCTCGGGTATCCCAACACCATTCCTGTGACCATGGACGAGATGATCCACCACACACGGGCTGTGACCCGGGGCGCAGTACGGGCCCTGGTGGTGGGAGACATGCCCTATTTTTCCTTCCACCTGTCTGAAGAGGAGGCGGTCCGCAACGCCTCCCGCTTTCTAAAGGAAGCCGGCGCCAAGGCCGTGAAGATCGAAGGGGCCACCCGCAAGCGGCTCAAGCTGATCAGGACTCTGGTCGAGGCCGAAATTCCAGTCATGGGGCACGTCGGGCTGACACCCCAGTCGCTCTACCATCTCGGCCGGTTCAAGGTCCAGGGCAAAGAGAACCGGGAAGCCCGGAAGATCGTCAAAGACGCCGAGAACCTGCAGAAGGCCGGGGCCTTCGCCGTGGTGCTGGAATGCATCCCTCTGGAGCTGGCGCGGGTGATCACAGAGCGGCTGGAGGTCCCGACCATCGGGATCGGGGCCGGGCCGCACTGTGACGGCCAGATCCTGGTGTTTCATGACCTGGCAGGATACTCTAACGGGTACCTGCCTAAGTTCGTGAAACGGTATGCCCAGCTCCACGACCAGATGCGGGAAGCTGTCAGGCAGTATATCCAGGATGTTTCGGTAGGAGAATTTCCCGACGATGGCCACTCCTATCACTTGGGTGGCGGTGTGGACCTGGACGAGATCAAAAACGGGTGAGCAGCATGCAGATCTTTGTGTCCATACCGGAGGTGAAGGCCCGCGTGCAAGAGGCGAAATCCGGCGGAAGGAGCATAGGATTCGTACCCACCATGGGCTTTCTGCATGAGGGGCATCTCAGCCTGGTGCGGGCTTCGGTTCGGGACGCCGGTTTCACGGTCGTCAGCATCTTCGTCAACCCGGCTCAGTTCGCTCCCCATGAAGATTTCGAGGACTACCCCCGCGACATGGAACGCGACCTGGACTTCCTCCGTGCAGAAGGCGTGGATGTCGTGTTCACGCCGCCGAGGGATGCTGTTTATCCGGCGGACTACCATACCTACGTGGAGGTCCACGGGCTGCAGGAAAGGCTGTGCGGGAATAGCCGGCCCCAATTTTTCAGGGGAGTCTGCACGGTCGTGCTCAAGCTGTTCCACATTATCGAGCCGGATGTGGCCTTCTTCGGGCAGAAGGATGCGCAGCAGTCCGCTATAATCCGCAGGATGGTGAAAGATCTCGGCCTGGATGTACGTATCGAGGTGTGTCCCATCGTGCGCGACAGCGACGGTTTGGCCCTCAGTTCCCGGAACGCCTATTTTAATGTCGACCAGAGGGAGGCGGCCCTGTGCCTGTCACGCAGCCTGGATCTGGCCCGAGCCAAGATCACGGCCGGCGAACGGAATACGGGCCGGATCATTAGCATCATACGGGATGAGATTGAAGCCGAACCGCAGGCTAAGATCGATTATGTGGAGATCGTGGATGCGGATGAGCTGCTCCCCAAAGATAAGGTGGAAGAGGGGGACCTCATCGCCCTGGCGGTTTATATCGACCATATCCGTCTCATTGACAACCTCATCATCTAGGCTGAATTATTCATAAAAGCTGCCGACATATGATTTCTCAGGGAAATAATATTTCTATGTCGGCATCTTTTACCCTACGGGCGGACCGATCTCACCACATCGACTTCATCGTGGCCTATTTCTGGATTATGTGAGCGGTATTCTTAAGGAAGGGTCATTCGAGGAGTTTATTGGGGAGCCTCCAGGAATGAAATCAGATCATTGCTAAAACGAGCCGCCTCTGCCCGCACTTCGGTTTCGAGGCCTTACCGTTTAGCCCAGTCCACCAGTTCTTCGTACTCCACCTCTCCGCAGAAGACGTCTTTGGTTTCCGTGTTCAAAAAGCTGGGCACCCGAAGCTGTCCCCCGCACTTGGGTGTGATGATGTCCCTGTAGGATCGCATGGCGTCGGCGTTCTTTTCGTTGTGCCAGACCTCGAGTTTTTCGAGCTCCACTTCCTCTTCTTCGATCATCTTGTCAACCAGGGGCATCATCTTTTTGCAATGGGGGCATTCCCGACCATGAAACATGATCAGTCTATTCATGGTGTCTCCTTTTTTTGAATAATCCACACCAGCACTCTCCATTTTCTTTGTCCTTGTATGAGTCATGTGTCAGGAAGTTGCATGGGCAGACCAGGGTCAGGTCTTTTTCAAAATCCTTCTCGATCATGCGGCAGGGACAGTATTTGAGCCCATGATTGTTCTCGTTGTTGAACATGCCTTCCAGGAGCAGGGCAACCCGCTCCTGGTCCGGGTTGATCTGAAATTCTCCCGCGGCGGCGAATACCTGGATGGCTTTGGCAAAGGCGTCTTTGTCCACATGTGATTCGGTCACGCTCATCACGTTCAGGGCCTCGCACGAAGAGACCTCCACATAGGCGTTCCCCTGGAGGCAGGTGGGGCAGATCTTCGGAGATTTTGTGCCGAAATGGATGTCGTTACACACATGGCATCTCCAATATTTTTTCATTCCTGCTGTCCTTTCGTGATGTATTCGTGCTACGGCTGGTTAGAGAGAGCCCAGATACGCGAGCAGATCGGCTATCTCCTCCTCAGAGAGATCTGTGAAGGCCGGCATGGACTGGTAGGGTTTGAGGATCTGGCTCTTCACATTCTCCCGGGTGGCTGGCCGTCCGCTGGAGGGAAGGCGCTCTTTGTTCAGCAGGTCTGCCAGGCCGGGGCCGAATTTTGCTTCCTCCCGGTCAGCAAAATGACAGGCCGAGCATTTGGCCGCGAAGAGCGCAGCGCCGTTTTCTGCGTTCCCTGCAGGCTCCACAGCAGCAGCTCCCTCGACGTCCGCCCTTTCCGGCGCTACCGCCAGGGCGCGCGCCGTGAAAAACCCACCCGAGATCAGGAACACCACAAAACCCAGGCTGAAGACGATCATGCCGAGGGTAGGGGCGTACCTGAGCAGGTTCTGGAAGCGTTTGACGATCGCGACCTTAAGAAAAAGGATGATGACCAGCCCCAGAGCGAGCATGGCGTGCAGGACGGCGCGGAAGGAAAGGGTGTCTCCGCTGACAACCCAGAACCGGAATCCCATTACCGCGTTGATCAACATCAGCAGAAAAAAGACGCGGCCGGCTCCGTGGTGGATCCTGCGCAGCTTGGGGGCCGGCATTTTCTTTTCCTGCTTGCCCATGACCGTGAGCATGCTGGTCACAGCGGCGATCCCCATGATCAGAAACAACCAACCCAGGACAGTCTTAATCAAATAATACGACATGGATCATCCCTCCCCATTCCCTCGGGTTCCCCGGCCGTTGCTCTCCGGCTCGGAGTATCCGAGGACAGTGGTTTCCTTACTCCTCTGCCCCAACCACGCAGTAGAAGAGCTTGTCGAGCTCATACTGGGAGGCCAGCGGGCAGGCGCCGCAGATACAGCCGTTCCGGTCGACATCGCAGGTGCTTTTCCCCCGTGCACAGTAGAGCCCTTCCATGTTGTCCTGCATGCACTGGTTGTAGGACGGGCAGCCGCCGCAGATGCACTGTTGCATAACTTCAGGTGTGTCTGGCACTTTTGCCATGGTGATCTCCTTCATTTTCTAAGGTAAAACCCCATCGATCTTTTGCTATTCTAGCATTTCCTACTATAACAGTAAACATTTATAAGCGGTGGATGGCTTCGATATACTTTTCAGGATCGATCTTGACATCGATGATGCTGGGCAGTGAGGAGGCCATGGCCTTCCGGAAGGCCTCATCCAGGTCTTCGGGATCTTCCACGCGAAAACCCAATCCGCCCGCTGTTTTTGCAAATTGGGAGAAATCCGGGTTGGGAAATTCCACGCGGTACACGGGGTATCCGGATCCCTCCATCTCTTTTTTGATGTTCTTCAATTTCCCGTCATTGAAGACTACGATCGTGATGGGGAGGCGGTTGTGGACGGCCGTGGTGAACTCCATCCCAGCCATGCCGAATCCGCCGTCACCGGTTAAGGCGATCACTGGACGCTCGGGTCGGGCAAAGCTGCAGGCGATGGCGGCCGGCACCCCAAAGCCCATCCCGGCCATGTTGGCACACAACAGTGTGGTCTGGCCTTCGCATACGAACCGTTTGTAGAACCAGTAGGTGTGGTCTCCTACATCTGAGCAGATGATGGCGTTCTGCGGAGCATGCGTCTTGAGGGCCTGGATCACGGTACCCGGATGGATGGGCTTGAGCAGGTTCTGCCGGTCGGCCTCCAGCAGACCCAGATATTTGGTGTGCGCCTCCCTGATCAGCGAACGGAACTCGGGATCCATCTCTCTCTTGGGCAGGGCCTGCCGCAGCATTTGGACAACGCGGTGGGCATCACCTACGATACCGGCCTTAACCGGGAAGGTCTTCCCCACCCGCGCGGCATCGATGTCCACCTGGACCACATCGATGTCGGGAACAAGATTGCGCTGACGGAAGCCGCTGCCCAGGATGACGATGAGATCTGCCTGCTGAACGATGCGCGGGGCGAAGCGGTTGCCTATGGAACCGAGCACGCCCAAAACCATCTCGTCCGATTCCAGGACCGTGCCCTTGGCCCGCGATGTGGTGGCTATGGGAGCCCCGATGTGGTAGGCCAGATCCAGCAGGTCCGGGCCGCAGTGCCGCGCCCCCCAGCCAGCGAAAAGGACAGGCCGCCGGCTCTGCTGGAGCATGGCGGCTGCTTTTTTTATGGAATCCCCTGGAAGGGGATCGAGATGAAAAAGGTGGTCCCCCGGGTTCCAGATGGACCCGTCCAGCGGTTTGGCCAGGACATCAGTGGGCAGGCTGAGTGCGGCAGGCCCTGGCGCGGCATACGCCTTCTTGATGGCCAGGTTCAGGACCTGCAGAGCCTGGGCAGGATGAGTGATCATCTCCGCGTATACACAAAAGGTCTTGAAGATGTCGGTTTCTGCGATCTCTTGGAGTGACTCGCTCCCCAGGAAGACCTCTGGGACCTGCCCCAGCAGGGCCAGGACCGGGGCCCGGTCAGTGGCTGCGTCCACGAGTCCGGTGATGAGGTTGGTGGCACCCGGTCCCGCGATGGACATGCAGACGCCGATCTCCCCGGTCAGTTTGGCGTGTGCAGAGGCCATGTACGCGGCCGCCTGCTCGTGCCGTGTGAGGATGAGCTCGATGTCCTGGTGGCGCCGGATCGCATCCGTGAGGGGCAGATTGGAGTGACCGGGAATGCCGTAGACTCGCCTTACGCCGTAGGCCGCCAGCTGCTCCACGAGTTTGTCGGCCACGGTGCTCTTGGATCTTGAAACCGTGGCCTCGCCCTCGATGACCTGGAAGGCCGAACGGGGGGCGCCACAGCGGGGACATGTCCAGCTCTCCGGGAGCTGTTCGAAAGGAGTGCCTTCATGGGATTCGTCGTAGACGTATCCGCATACCGAACATTTCCACTTTTTCATCATCCCTCCTCAAGGATCACGAATCCCTCCGACCCATTTGGGGCTGGATCAGGGGAGAATCCGATGGATTAACTGTATCAATGCATAGAAGGAGACCAATCCCAGGACAAAGAACAGGGGCTGTCCGTGTTCCCTCTCGGGCAGGAACTCGCGAACGAACACATACAGCATGATCCCGGATATGCCGCTGATCACCACGTGGTAGACGATGGGCGAGAGCGGTATCAGGCTCGCGAACAGCACTCCCAGGGGAGCCCCCAGGGAAATGGCGACCTTCTCGTACAGGTTGGGGGAGAACTGGCCGTGTACCTCTGCCAGCGAGGCCCCGATCAGCCCGGCGTGCAGGGCGACCGGGATGATGAACAGGATCCCCTCGTAGATCTCACTCTGGATCAGATCCGGCAGCACGACTCCGATCAGAAAATAGTAGGAAAAAAATGTAACGGTATGGACGGCCTTGAGTTTTTTCTGCACGGCCGCTTTTCCGGTATGCTGGTAAAAATACTTCTCCACGAGATGCACGATGGAAAATCCCAGCAGCAGGAACAGAAACACGGATTCTTTTAACTGCTCTGCAGCGTAATAGGTCTGGGGTAACAGGTCGAGGAACAGGTAGCCGATGGAGACTCCGGCTGCGAACGAGATGAGTCGAAAGTGCCGCGATCCCGTAGGGATCTTGATGTTTTCCCCCAACAAATGGATGACGGCCACGGTCAGGCCCAGTCCCAGCGCGATCAGATTAGATTGATCCATACTCGAGGAATATGATTGCAGAATTGAACAGCCTTGTAAAGTTGGAGAAATCCACGGATCCAAGTGAGACCTGGATCAGTCATGGGTAAGGATTGTCGATTACAGAAGTCAACTTTTCAGTTGTTAAAAGAATCGACAATCATTATGAATGATTCACATTACTCAAGGCGGTAGTTGGGGGCTTCTTTGGTTATAACCACATCATGGACATGGCTCTCCCGCCACCCCGAAGCCGTCACCTTGATGAAGCGGGCTTTTTCGCGCAGTTCGTCGATAGTTGAGCAGCCGGCATATCCCATTCCGGCCTTTAATCCGCCCACCATCATCTGGATGATGTGGTCCACCGGCCCCTTGTTGGGGACGCGTCCCTCGATACCTTCGGGAACGAGCTTCCCTTCGGCAGCCGTGGCTTCCTGGAAGTAGCGGTCCCGGCTGCGGCCTTCGCGCATGGCTTCCAAAGAACCCATGCCCCGGTAGGTTTTGTAAGAGCGGCCCTGGAGGATGACCACCTCACCGGGGGATTCGTCCGTGCCGGCCAGCAGATTGCCAAGCATGACCGAGTTGGCTCCCGCGGCCAGGGATTTGGTGATATCCCCGGAGAATTTGATGCCTCCGTCAGCAATGAGGGGTACATCCTTCTCGATTGTCACTCTGGCCACATCTGCGATGGCGGTGATCTGCGGGATGCCCGCGCCCGAGATAACCCGTGTGGTGCAGATGGAACCGGGTCCCACACCCACCTTGACGGCGTCTGCGCCGCGATCGATCAGGTCCCTGGCGGCCTCGGCTGTGCCGATGTTCCCGGCCATTAGTTCCTGGTCCGGGAATTCCTTCTTCAACATTTCCACCGTGTCCAGAACCTTGTGGGAATGGCCGTGGGCGTTGTCAACCACCAGGATGTCCACCTTGGCGGCGATCAGGGCCTTGACCCGGTCCAGGGTGTCCTCTCCCACGCCCACCGCGGCCCCCACTCGAAGGCGCCCGAATTCATCCTTGGCGGCCAGAGGGTAACGTATGCGTTTGAGGATGTCCTTGTAGGTGATCAGACCCTTGAGGAGGGAGTCTTCGTCGACCATCAGCAGCTTTTCGATCTTGTGCTTGTGGAACAGCTTTTCCGCCTCTTCCAGAGAGGTCCCCAGGGGCACGGTTACCAATTCCTTGGTCGTCACTTCGCTGATGTTCAGGTTCAGACGTGTCTCGAAGCGGATGTCCCGGTTGGTGAGAATCCCCAGCAGCCTGTTGTTCTCATCTGTTATGGGCAGGCCGGAGATGCCGAATTTCTGCATGATGTCTTTGGCCTCGAAGATCTTATTGTGGGGGCGCATGGTGATGGGATCCACGATCATGCCGCTCTCGTGGCGCTTGACCTTATCCACCTCCTCGACCTGTTGCGTGACGGTTATGTTCCGGTGGACGATCCCGATGCCGCCTTGCTGGGCCAGGGCGATAGCCATGGGGGATTCCGTTACCGTGTCCATGGCTGAGGAGAGGACCGGGATGCTGAGAGAAATGTTGCGGCTGAGACGGGAGGCGACGTTGGCTTCGGAAGGTACAACTCCAGAACGCGCCGGCAGGATGAGCACATCGTCGAACGTAAGCCCCTCTTTGATCTTATCATCCAGCATCTTCGTCTCTCCTTATCGTTTCTTTTTCTTTTTCTTTCTCTTTTTAGGGATCACGGACCGGGCCTGCTTGGCACGGGACGCGGGCGCCTGCTGCGGCCTCTCACCGTAGGTCAAGGGCCGCGCCCTGCGCACGGGCATGCTCTCCTTAACGGCCGGCTGCAGGAAGTACAGGAAGCGGATGGTCTCTTCTTCGAGCCGGTCCATCATGGCCTGGTACATCTCAAAGCTCTCTTTCTTGTATTCGACCAGGGGATCCCGCTGCCCGTATCCTCGCAGGCCGATGCCTTCTTTGAGATAATCCATGCCCAGGAGATGGTCTTTCCACTGCGTGTCGATGACCTGGAGCATGATCATGCGTTCGAATTCCCGCATGGTGGCAGGGCCCAGGAGCCTTTCTTTTTCCTCGTAGTGCTGCCTGAGCTGGGAGAGCGCTTTTTCCTTGAGTTCCTCAAAATTGACTGTTTCCCAATCCATACCCAGTCCTTCCGGGTCTTGACCGAACTGGGCGATATACGCTTTATTGAAGCCCTCCACATCCCATTCATCGGGCGAGATATCCTGGTTGGTGTAGTTCTCCATGATCCACTCCTCCAGGGTCGCCACCAGCTCCAGGACGTGGTTGCGCATATCCTTGCCTTCGAGGATGTCCCGGCGCTGGGAATAGATGGACGTACGCTGTTTGTTCATCACGTCATCGTATTCCAACAGGTGTTTGCGGATGGAAAAATTCTGGCCTTCGACCTGTTTCTGGGCCCGCTCGATGGCACGGCTTACCATCGAGTGCTCGATGGGGACACCCTCTTCCATGCCCACCCGGGACATCAGCCCGGAGATGCGCTCGCTGCCGAAGATGCGCATCAG
>JAUWTO010000365.1 GCA_030614685.1 Candidatus Aminicenantota bacterium | reverse complement strand
ATTCCCGCTCCAGTTCCGGAGGCATCCGAACCTCCTGGATCTCCTCGATCATGCATCCGGTTTCAATAAGACGCTGGTTGAGGCCTTGATTGTCCAGAAGATCCGGACCCTTCAGCTTTTCGGGGCCCGTGCGCGAATCCGTGTAGGGATCCTTCACGATCACGATCTTGATCTTCACTCCTTCGCCCAGATATCCCTGGGCCGCGACAGGACCTAAAACCAATACCGACAGGAGAAAAACACAATACAGCCTTTTCATCATAACTGTCCTTGAGCTTGAGATATGGCACATCAAAGCACAGACCGCATCTCAACATAAACAGAAATCACACCGGAGTCAATAAACAGAGTGTGGGGCCTGATCAATCGAGTGTTCTTGTCTTAAGATTACCATCCAAAAGATATGTGATCCCTTTTTCTGTCCTTAGCTCGATCTGCACTTTGTTGTAACAGATAGCGCAGTGCTGTCCGGATCTGGACTGGATCCCGGCCCGCTGCAGCCTGCCGTCCTCCCAGGCAATGTCAACGACAAAGCCGCCTCGGGCGCAGAGCCCCTTGATGGAACCGGTCGGCCAGGCTAAAGGCAGCGCCGGGAGCAGCTCCAGGATGTGGTCTCCCTTAGCATCCCTGCGGTGGGACTGGAGAAGCATCTCGGCAATGCCGCTGGAGACGCCGAAATTCCCATCGATCTGGAAGGGCGGATGGGCATCGAACAGGTTGGGAAAGACGCCGCCTCCGGTGTATTCGGTCAGGGACGAGCCGGTGAGGCGCAGCAGGTTGTTAATGAGCCTGTATGCCCTGTCTCCATCTTTAAGCCTGGCCCAGAAATTGACTTTCCATCCCATAGACCAGCCGGTCCCTTCATCCCCCCGCATCTCCAAAGACTTCCGTGCTGCTTCGAACAGTTCAGGTGTGTCCTCTTTTGTGATCTCTGCTCCCGGGTGAAGGCCCCACAGGTGAGAGACATGGCGGTGTTTGTTTTCCGGGTCATCCTTGTCTTCCAGCCATTCCTGGAGCTGTCCGTGCTGCCCAATCTGATTGGGGGCTATGCGGGCCCGATGCTCTTCGAGTCGTGCTCGGAGCCCCGGGTCCTTTTCCAGGATCTTCGAGGCCTCGATGCAGTTGGCAAACAGGTTTCGAATGATCTGGTGATCCATGGTGGGTCCCATGACCAGGCCCCCGTTCTCAGGAGAGTTCGAGGGTCCGGATATGAGCCATCCTTTGTCGTTTCTCGGATCTTCGATCAGATAATCCACAAAAAAAAGCGCTGCCTGCTTCATGATGGGATATGCCTGGTTCTCGAGATACTCCCGGTCCTGTGTGAACGCATACCTCCACCAGAGGTGCTGGCTCATCCAGGCGCCTCCTGTCGGCCAGATACCGTGGTTCGAAGCATTGATGGGCGCCGCTCCGCGCCAGATGTCGGTGTTGTGATGAGCCACCCAACCCCTTGCGTCATAGTGATTTTTCGCGGCCTTGCGCCCCGTGTTCGAACAGTCACGGATGAGGTCGAACATAGGTTCGTGGCACTCGGAGAGGTTGCAGAGCTCGGCCGGCCAGTAGTTCATTTCGAAATTGATGTTGGTCGTGTACTTGCTTTCCCAGGGTGGCTCCAGCAGGTCGTTCCAGATTCCCTGCAGATTTGCCGGCTGAGATCCAGGCCGACTGCTGGCGATCAGGAGGTAGCGGCCGTACTGAAAGACCAGGGCGGACAGGCCGGGGTCGTTCCCTTCACTGAAGTTCAATATCCGCTCATCCGTGGGTTTATCTGCCTGTTCGGAAGTCCCCAGATCGATCTTGACTCTGCGAAACAAAGCCTGATGATCCTGGACATGCCTCTGCAAAAGGGAGCCATAATCCCCCTGGACCGCGGCCAGGACCTGTTCGCATTCTGCTGCGGGATCCGCGCTTATATCCGTATAGTCCCGGTAGCTGGTCGCTCCTGCCAGGACCAGGGTTACGGCACTGGCGCCGCTGACGCGCAGCGCATTTTTGTCCTTTGTCACCCTGCCGTCATGCTCATGCACCATGAGCCTGGACTCGAACCGGAGGATGCTCGGCCGAAGCGTGT
>JAUWTO010000345.1 GCA_030614685.1 Candidatus Aminicenantota bacterium | reverse complement strand
TGCAGTGCACCTGGCCGCGGGGTGGCGAGCTGTCCCTTCCCTTTGTCTACAGCAACGAGGTCTGGACGGGAATCGAATCCCAGGTCGCCTCCCATCTGATGTTCGAGGGAAAGGTGGAAGAGGCATTGGATATCGTACGCGAGTGCCGGGACCGCTACAACGGCAGGATCAGAAATCCCTTCAATGAATACGAGTGCGGCCACTGGTACGGCCGGGCGCTGTCCAGCTATGGTTTGATCCAGGGCTTGACCGGAGTTCGCTACGACGCTGTGGAGAAGACCCTCTACATCGACTCCCGGGTGGGTGATTCCTTCCGAAGCTTCCTGGCCACGGACGGAGGGTTCGGCACGGTCGGATTAAAGGCCGGCCAACCCTTCCTGGATGTCAAGATGGGTACGATCGAGGTCGAGCGAACGGTTGTTTCGGATGAGGAGATGTAGATAGTCACATCTCCTGGTGATGTGATATAAATAAACCGGACGAGGCGGCTGAAGCAGACTGCGGTATTCGCCATCCGTCCGGGAGATCAAGAAAAAACGGGAGTTTTCAGGAGGATCCAATGAAGGGTACCCATTGGGAGGTCAGGCCTTTTTCGGGTCTGTTCATTCTGTTGCTTGCACTCAGTTTTCTGCCGTATTGTTCACCACAGAATCAGGCCGGGGCAGTGGGACTCGACTCTGCTCGGCAGGTGGATCTGCTGCCTGAAGATCAGGTTCGTCTTTCCAACAGCCCTGAAAAAACAGAGATTTTTCGTGACGCGGGCCTTGGTCTGTTCATTCACTGGGGCCCCAACTCCCAGATGGGCACCGAGATTTCCTGGCCGCTCAACAATGCCTCGGATGATTATGTGGAGAGGTACTTTGCACTGGCGGAGACATTCAACCCCGACCTCTTCGATCCGCGGCAGTGGGCCCGGCTGGCCAAGCTTGCCGGAATTGAGTATGTCGTCCTGACTTGCAAGCACCATGACGGATTCGCCATGTTCGACACAGCCTATAGTGATTTTAAGATCACCAACACACCCTACGGCCGGGATATCGCCGCGATGGTCGCGGACGCCTTCCGAAAAGAAGGCATCCTCGTGGGTTTTTACTATTCTCCCGGTGATTTCCGCTACCAGTGGGAGACAGATCGCCGCCCCCACCGTCTCATGGAGCCGGACTTTGAATCGACCGCACCCTTTGGCCTCCTTCAAAAATCGTTTGTGGATTATGAATGCGGACAGGTGGAGGAACTTCTGACCGGCTATGGAGACATATTCCTGCTCTGGTTTGACGGCAAGTGCGAGCCCCTCAAGAAACACGCCTGGAGGGTGAATCAGGATATCTTCATTGGGCGCGGAGAAATTCCCACTCCCGAGCAGAATGTACCGGGACAGGCTGCGGATCATGCCTGGGAAAGCTGTATGACCACCAGCTGGCAGTGGTCTTATCAGCCCAATCCTGATATCCGGACAGCTGGGGAGATCATTCACAATTTGATCCGGATTCGTGCCCGTGGCGGGAACATGCTGCTGAATGTCGGGCCGCGTCCCGACGGCCGGATCGCACCCCGGATGCGGAACTCCTGCGGGAGCTGGGTCTTTTTATGATGCTTCACGGCGAGGGGATACGCGGTGTGCGTCCCTGGATAGTGACCAACGAGGAGGATGTTTGGCTGACGAGGAAGCGCGGGGAGGAAACTGTCTATGCCTTCTCGGATCTCACCTACGGAATGGAGGGAATCCCGGCCCATGCAGGATGCAGGTTCACGCTGAAATCCGTAAAAGCCACGCCTGAGACACAGATATCCGTCCTCAGCCAGGACGGCGGATGTGAATGGTCGGAAGATGAGCATGGGCTCCACATCACCGTCTCGAACATCCACACCGTTCAGTTTATCAAAACCCCTCCCCTACCGAAAAACTCGGATTCGGAGCTTAAGCGGCGGCCCTATGTCTGGGGGCCGGACTGGCCAGTGGCCGTCAAGATCACCCATGTCCAGCCGGTCGCACAGCAGCCCCTGTAGTATTCAGGAAACATGCAGAAAGACTGACGCCGTAAGAATATCTCGGCTTTGAAAAGCGAACTATGGGAACCCTTGAAGCATTATCAGTAGTGTTCTTGGACCGTAGGTGTCAAATGCTCCATCAGGCCCATTTTTGCCCCTATTAAAACTGCTATTTTTTCCTCAGTGCTTCCGGGAGGTAGTTCTCCATCTTCCAGAGGCTCGGCATCTTCATTGTGGCGCCAAAGGAAAAGAAAGCCATGGTCTTTCCGTCAGGATGGAGACTCAAGTTTTCCATGCGTACCATTTTCAGGTCGAGAGCCTGAGGTTCTCCCCCCTCTGCTGGGATTCGCAGCAGATGGAAAGTGGGGACGACCTTTTTCTCCTGATCGGGCACCACATTGGAAAAGAGAATGTATCTTCCG
>JAUWTO010000288.1 GCA_030614685.1 Candidatus Aminicenantota bacterium | reverse complement strand
GGTCCCGGCCGCGCAGCGGTCGTTCATCTCGAAATCCGAGACCTTTCCGCTCTCATCCAGGGCGATCACCTTGCAGTCCTGGCCGCCCACATCGAGGACGAGGCGGGCAGAGGGGAAGAGGGACCGGACACCTTTGCCGCAGGCCCGGATCTCGGTAAGGACCCGCGCCCCGATCTCTTCCCTGAGCAGATGTCGGCCATATCCCGTGGCTATGACCGGAGCGGGCCCCAGCTTGTCCAGGGACTGTCGGATCCGGGGGAGCGGATCGTGGCCGGTGTCGAAGATCTCGGAGTGGCGGATCTCGCCTTTGCTGAGAGTGAGGATCTTGGTGGTGCGGGATCCCAGGTCGATGCCGATGACCGTGTTCATCCCCGTTCGTCCAGGAGCTCGGCAAAGGCTTCGACCCGGGTGCGGATCTGCCCGGCGTCCTCCTGAGAGTAGTCGGTCACGATCTTGAGGGAAGGAATGCCCTTTTCCTTGAGGATGTTGTCGACGGCCCCGGCCTCGATGTTATAGCCGTGACAGTATTGGAGGATGTTGTGGATCACGCCGTCCACACGGTATGCGGCCAACAGTTCCTGGATGTTGTTCAGGCGCTCGGTGTTGGGAGAGAAGCAGGAGCAGTCGATGGTGAAGTAGCGGTCTGCGATGGCGTTGAACATGTCCTCCAACCGGCCTGGGCTCTCGTCCACCAGGTCGCGATAAAACCTCTCTCCAGTACAGGACTCGTCCACCACGATCCTCAGCCCCGCGTTCTCCACGATGTGCTGGACCTTGGCATAGCCCATGGGAGAGGGCGTCCCTGCGATCATGACGCGCTTGGCTGGTGCGGTCTGATAAGCGGAGATTCCGTGTGCGGCACGGTCCTGCAGCTCTTCTGCCAATTCCTCTGCGGCCGTCACGAACCTTCCCGTATCCATGTTCAGGACAACCTGGGAGACGAGCAGGGCATCCAGTCCACTGATGGGAGGCTCCTCCAGTTTGCGGAACTCGTTGATGCGCTGCAGGGCCTGGCGTTTCCGGTTCACGAGGCGTACGGCTGGAGCCAGGTTATCCATTGTGACCGCTTTCCCGCTCAGCTCTTCCATCATGTCCTTGAAGGCGATGACTTCCTTCCGCCAAAGTTTCCGGTCGATGTCGTTCTTCTTCTGGGGGACCTCCATGACCTTGAATCCGAACAGGTCCCAGGTTTTTTTCTTGGCGTCACAGGTGGTCTCGCCCACGATGAAGTCCTTGAGCGGACCGTAGGGGCAGGTGTCGCTGAAGGCCATGCCGAAGGTGGAGCGGATGATGGGGCAGATGTCCCGGGGAAGCATCTTGTCGGCGTAGGATACGGGCCAGTCCGATCCTCCGCACAGGGGAATCGGGACCACGCCCACGGCCAGCGCGATCTCATCCGGCACATAGATGCAGAAGGTGCCGATGGCCTTGCCGCCCTTTTTGCGGTGCTCCCAGAGCTCGGCCACACGCTCGGTATGGCTGGCATGGAAGGCCTGGTCAAACAGGGCCATTGCCCTGGGCCGGTTCTCCTGGGACAGGTGGATCTTGGCGAACAGATTGTCCTGGGATTCCATCAGTTGGTCATGGGCCTCGAGGTCCATGCCCAGTTCCGTCCACATTTTGCGGTAATCAGTCAATGTTGTTCTCGCCGTCAGGATTCAAGTGTGTTCTGTCTGCAGAGACCCCGTATGATAGAGAGATTCTCTGAGACTGTCAATCAGATGAGAAGTCGGTCCTACAGAAACAGCTGGGGGCCTCCATCCTCCATCTGACCATGGGAAGTAACTTCAGTCAGCGGGCGCGGCCTCGGGATCCGTGGTTGAGGTTGCGGTTGAGGGCCGTCAGGAATCGGCGGGTCGTACGTTTGCCGTGGCCGAGAATATCGAAGAACTGTTCTTTCTGCAGCAGCCGGCACTCCACGAACACCTTGCCTCGGATATTGGTGATCATGACGGTAAACCGGGGAGGGACTTCCTGCAGGATGTGCGTCCCACTTTCGGCGCTTATGAAGCCGGTCTCATGGTCCATACTGTCGACGGTGAAAGAGATGTCGTACACGGCCTTGACGGATGCATCCCAGACTTCCTCGAAGGAGTGGCCATCGAGATAGGTCGATGTGTGGTGAACGGTCTGCCTTATGCATGCTGCGGATGCGAGCATCATGAGTATTACCAGGATCTTTTTCATGAAGACCTCCTGTCTTTGTCTGTAATCCACTCTGTCTCGTGGATTTGATGCTGCAATTATTATGCCAATTCCGATCTCTGGGGGAGTCATGTCGGGTGTAGTAGAATGTTGTCTCTTTTTGGGGACAGGTAGCCGGTGTCATGCAGAATTTTTCTCAGGAAATGGATCGGATTTGCCTGCCGCACGTTGAGTATTATAGACTGTCTAAAAAAGGAGGTTCGGCCATGACGTCAGAGCCTATGCGCATAAAGAGCATCCTGGCCGGTGTTTTTCTGGTCCTGGCCGGTGTTTTGATCTCCTGTTCCGCGTCCGACCGGTCAGATGGACCTGATATCAAAGTGGATCCCCGGATCGAGCTCATGAGCATCATCTTCCGCCTGGCCGGAAATCCGGAGTACAACCGCGGCCAAGTCAAATCCTACGTGGATGACGTGGAGGCCCGCTTCGGGTCCTTCCGGGAGCATGCGGTCGTGGAAATGGCCCGTGAGCTGCGTAAAACCCGCGGCGTGAGCTATGACGCCGTGATGAGCCTGGCCATTCACATCAAGGATCCATATACCCTGGAGGAGGAGATCCCATTCGAACCGCGCCCTGCCGCACTGGAGGGGCGCTGGAGAGTGGAAGAGGCTCGTGAATTCCTGGAAAAGGCCCGTGATTTTGTCCAGGTGTCGGACTTCAAAGGATTCGTGGCCGACCATGATGAGCTCTATAAGACCACGGCCGATCGTATGCAGGCTGTCATGGACGAGAGCGACGTCGAAGGCTGGTTCAACGCCTTCTTCGGCAGGCTCCCGGGTGCCCGGTTCGGCATCGTGCTGGGCCTGCTCAACGGGGGCGGGAGCTACGGGCCCAAGGTCGTTTATGCGGACGGCCGGGAGGACCTCTACACCATCCTGGGGGTCTGGATGACGGATGAGGCCGGCCTGCCCCAGTTCAACGACCGTGTCCTCGGCACCGTGGTGCACGAGTTCTGCCACTCCTTTGCCAATCCCATCGTGGACCGGCACGCGGACGAG
>JAUWTO010000325.1 GCA_030614685.1 Candidatus Aminicenantota bacterium | reverse complement strand
GCTGCAGACCGGGCTGCTGTTTATCACCGACATCAGCGCCGGGACCTATGCCACCGCCCTGCTCTTTTCCCTGGCGGCCGCTGTCCTCGCCGTGACCTCGCAGACCTGGAAGGCGGTGCGGGCCAACCCGGCCGATTCCCTGCGGCATGAGTGAGCGGGGTTCCTGTTCAAGCCTGCGATTTTTTCCGGCGCCGGAGATAGACCAGGACGCCTAGGGACAGGATCACCAGGCACATCATCTGGGGGATCGAGAGGCTCGTCCAGGGAGAAGCACCCCGAATAACGAAACCCCTGTGCGTATCCCCCCGCCAGAACTCGACCACGATCCGGATCAGCGCATAATTGATGAGATAGAGGGAGAAGACCTGACCCTCGAATTTCCGCTTCCTGTAGACGATAAGGAGGATAACAAAGTTCAGCAGGTTCAAGAAGGACTCGTACAGCTGTGTCGGATGGACGGCGTGGCTGTGACCGGGGAATGTCACACCCCAAAACAGGTCCGTCGGGCGCCCGTAGCAGCAGCCGCCCAAAAAGCACCCGATCCGTCCCACCGCCTGGGCCAACGGGATGGCCGTAAACGTGATGTCCAGGGTGCCCCAGAGGGGCAGCCCGACCCGCTTCAAGTAGAGCCACGAAAACAGTGCGGCTCCCAGGATTCCCCCCACCACCGAGGTCCCGCTTTTCTCGATCAGAACCCGAAGATGGAAGAGGTTTTCGGTAAAAGCCTGAGGGCTTTGCAGGAACGTGAAGAACAGCCTGTAAAGGACGGCGCCGAGCCAGAACGACAGGGCCATGAAAATCGAGTAGGAGAGCAGTTCCATCCTGTCCAGGCCCCTTTGGCGGGCCAGATGGAAGCCGATCCCCAGGGCGAACAGGGCCCCGATGGCCACCATGGCCATAAATCCGGGGATGACGAAGGTCCCGAACTTGAGGAGCTCAGGCTGCACGGTACCGTCTTCGGTTCATGGGCTAGAATCGAATGCCGAAGATCAGGTATCCGACCCATTCATCGGGATCCACATCCGGATTCAGGTCACGGAGCTTCTGGTACTCGAAAATGAGGCTGACCTTCCCGATGTCGAACTCGAAACCGCCCAGTATCTGCAGGGCGGGGTTGTATTTGAACAGGGTCGAAGAGTAGCCTTCGAAGGTGGTGCGGGTGAAGTTGAGCGCCATCCCGCCGCCCAGCCCCGCGTAGACCTTGAAAAAATCCATCTTGATAAAGTGGAGGCTGGTCCCGGCTTTGATGTTCGCCAGCGTAAACGCCGAGACCGTTTTCATGTCCAATTCCACGGTCGCATCCTTCAACGAGGTGTAGGACGGCATGACCTCCAGGCCGAGGGTGATGTTCTTGTGGAGCCTGAAGTCATATCCGAGGCTGCCGATCCAGCCACCCCCCTCCTTGTTCATCACCCCTAACTTCAGGAAGAAGCCGGACAAGATCCGGCCTTTCTGATCTGCGTCCGGGGGGGTGTCCATGGGGACGGCCTCTTCTTGGATCTCAGGCGGAGGGGCTACATCCTTCCGGATGACCTCCACGGAACCGGATTGGATGTAGGCCACTATGGTGTAACCGGAGTCGTCCGTGAACGAGATCTCATACCAGTCGCCGATCCTGGATTTCGCTTCCAGCAGGGCTCCCATGGGGAACTGCCTGAGCACCTGGCTGCCGGGATCGGGTTCCAGCCGGGCCAGCGCCATCTCGTCGACGACCCGTATGACGATGACCTCTCCCGAATAGAGGAGAGGGGCCGCGAACAGGATCACGAGTATGCAGGGCAGAAAAGCTATCTTCATTGGTTTTCCTTTTGTTCTTTTGTCACACATTTCAATCACTCGCTCTTGTTTAGTTGATGGTTATGGTTGCATCAGCGATGAGCACACCTGTATCGATGCATTTTCCAGGCTTCGGTTTAGTTGGATCAAAAATAGAATATTCGAGTTCAAAGGCTGTGTAGAAATAGAAGCCTTCCGGCACGGATTCGGTTTTAGATTGCCCGACATTCAGTGGAATTTTTATGGTCTTTATACCGCCCGAACTTTTTGCGTCCAGGATAAGAACCACAATGTTGGGAAGCAATCCCAAGCCTTGATTTTCAGTGTGGTTGTTGATAAAAGTCAATGCCATTTTCGGTCCGTCGCAATCGGAGCAGGTCAATCCGCCGTCTGGAGTAGTGGTGGCCACTGCGAATATGAGCAGTGCCCCCACAGCGATTAATAGCCTGATTTCTCGTGCTTTTATTTTTTGCAGCATAGCATCTCTCCTGAGTTACGCCGGGTGGCCTGAAATAAAAACCGGCCTTGGCGCCCTGCATGGTGAACCCACGCAATAGACTTCATCAGCGACCTCCTTGTGGAATTGGGGATGGATGAATGCATGCGATGACCCCAGAATCCTCCATTTCTTCCTTAAAAGGTAAGAATTATATTCAACACAAAGGAAAATTTCAACTTTTATAAAAAAACCGGTCTGCCATTTTGTCAGGGTCAAGGAAGCATTGGAAATGCCTACGGAAGCATTCGAAACCTTTTGCTGTAGTGTACGTTTAATAGGATGAAGAGGTGCCGCCATGAAGAACCTGTCCGGAGTCTTGGGACTCTCTTTTGTCTTTTGTATCACAGCCGTTCTTGCCGTTCCCGCGCTGGG
>JAUWTO010000090.1 GCA_030614685.1 Candidatus Aminicenantota bacterium | reverse complement strand
TGGCGAACAGCTTTGCCATGGCCGATTCTTTCGGGATCCTCTTGCCCTGGTCCTCGAGGAACGCGGCCCTGTAGGTGAGCAGCCTGGCCGCATCCAGCTCGGTGTATCCATCGGCCAACATCCACTGGATCGCCTGGAAATTAGCGATAGGCTGATCGAACTGCTCCCTTTCTTTGGCATACTTCAACGAAGCATCCAGTGCTCCGGCGGCGATGCCCAGGGAAAAGCCGGCAATGCTGACACGGCCGCCGTCCAGGACGCCCATGGCCTGCCGGTATCCGGTTCCCACCTCACCCAGAAGCTGTTCCCCAGGCAGCTCGAGGTCTTCAAACACAAGCTCTGAAGTGTCGGCTGCGCGGATACCGAGCTTATCCTCTTTTTTGCCCACCTTGAATCCGGCCATGCCTTTTTCCGCAATAAAGGCGGAGATCCCCTTGCGGCCCTGTTCCGCGTCCGTGATGGCCATGATCACCTGGATCTCTGCCAGGGAGCCATTGGTGATGAAAATCTTGCTCCCGTTCAGAACCCAACGGTCACCCTTTTTGACGGCGCGGGTCTTCATGGCAGCGGCATCCGATCCGGCGGCTGCTTCTGTCAGGGCCCAGGCCCCCAGCGTTTCCCCTTTGGCGAGTCGGGGGAGGTATCGTTTTTTTTGCTCTTCGTTGCCATAGAGGTTGATGTGGTTGGAACACAGGGAATTATGAGCGGCCACAACCAGCCCGACAGAGGGATCGACTTTGGAAAGTTCTTCCAGGATGATGACGTAGTCGACATTGGAAAAGCCGGCCCCATCATATTCCGGGGGAATGATGATCCCCAGTAGTCCCATATCCGCCAGTTTGCGGGTAAATGCTTCGGGCCATTTCCCCTGGTCGTCACTCTCTCTGACGTGGGGCTGAATCTCTTTGAGCGCAAAATTTCGGATGGAGTCTTTCAGGAGCTCCTGCTCCTCGGTCAGTAGAAAATCCATTTTCGTTCCTCCCACTGGATGGCATGTATGCTCATCTTACTCAGCGTACTCAGATTTGGCAAGAATAAAATCCACCGCTTGGACAGGGGTCTGGACTCTTCAGTTCGATTGACAACCCAGGGCATATCCTCTACAGTGATGAACATGGTTTTGAAGCTCTTGGCCTATGCCATCATGGCCGCGGTCATCTATCTGATCCTGCGTTTTTTTTCCGCACTCAACTCGGGACAAAAACGCGTGGCGCCCCGGCAGAAGACTTCGGGAGTGATGGTCAAGGATGAGACCTGTGACACCTACCTGCCAAAGGATGAGGCGATTCGAGAGCTGTATCAGGGACAGGAGTACTTCTTCTGCTCCGATGCTTGCCGCAAGAAATTCCTCCAGACCAAAAAGCCTCATTGATCGATGTGGATCTTCAGATGCAGCCCCGACATGGCGGATCTTTGCTCTGAATGGATAAGAATCTTAACGTCGATCTGTCTCGAGATCTATGGGGCGATACTCCAGGCATCGATGGTCACCGACGCTTCCAGCGTGATCTGTTCGTGCTGGAAATTGGAGGGTACGATATAGGAGTCTCCGGTTGCGACGATGATCTCCTCATTTTCCCCATTGTGTTTGATGATGATCTTCTGTTTTCCTTGGAGGATGGTTGTCACCTGTTCGTAGGAGTGTTTGTGAGCAGGGACGGCCGATCCCGCCTTGTATTCGAAGCGGGCCATCAGCACGTCTTTTCCGCAGGCCAGCGTATGCCGAACGACACCCTCGAACATCTCCACTTCAGGTTGGTCGTCTTTGTTAATTTTAAGCATCATTGTCCTCCCATTCTGCTGCCGGGCCTACCCGGTGATCTCGAATTCCTCGAACTCTCCTTGGTATTCCAACCACGAGACATCAACGGCCTCCACATGAGACATCGGCGGGCCTTCTTTGACGGCAGCGATCAAACCATCCACTTTCTCTCGGTCGCCTTCCACCAGGATCTCGACCCGGCCGTTGTTAAGGTTTTTCACCCAGCCTGCAAGTCCCAGCAGGGCTGCTTCCCTCTGGGTATGAGCACGGTAAAACACGCCTTGAACACGCCCGGATACCACGATGTTTGCTCTTACCATCCTCTTGAACGCAAAACATGTTATCACAATTGATTTCTCAGGTACAACCCGAGGCGGACCCGTGACAGGCATCCACTGTTAATTTTAGTCGAAACTCAGACCGTTAATGTGCGTTTCCCCGGTCATCCCCAGACCTTCTACGGCCTAGTAGACATTTACCCTCCCTGCTCAATCTGATAGGATGGGGAATCATGCCATCAGGAGTCCTGCTTTCGCTCGCCGGTTTCGATCCCACCTCCGGAGCAGGCGTGACCCTGGACCTCAAGGTCTTCGCAAGTCACAGCTTCCAGGGGATGGGATTGGTTACGGCAATCACAGTCCAGAACACACAGGAGGTCAAAGACCTGCACTGTCTCCCCGCCGAGTTGGTGCAGCGGCAGTATCAGGCCCTGATAGAGGACACAGAGATACTGGGCATCAAAGTCGGCATGCTGGGCTGCCGTGAACACATCTCCACCATCGCCTCCGTCCTGGAAACAAGTGCGTCTCTGCCGGCGGTTATCGATCCGGTTCTGCGTTCCAGTTCGGGGACTTGGCTCCTGGAGCCCGATGCAGTAAACGATTATATGGGCACCCTGGCAGGTCGCATTACACTCCTGACTCCGAACCTCGAGGAGGCCGCCTTGATAACCGGCTCCGACGTGTCGGGCCTGGACGATATGCATGCGGCGGCCCGGCAGATATATCAGGACTACCGCATCCCAAGCTTGGTCAAGGGGGGCCATCTCACCGGGGTCGTGGTCGATGTTCTTTTTGACGGCTCTGCATATCACATCTTTAAGAGAGAAAGAACGGAGGGTAACGTGCACGGGACAGGATGCTTTCTTTCCTCTTCGATCCTGTGTTTTTTGGCTCAGGGACGATCCCTGGCCGACGCCTGCCGGCTGGCCGGCGATCTGACGCGGGAGGCCATCCGAAAGGCCGGCCCCGTGGGAAAAGGACAGAGGCTTATCTCCCTGGAGTAGATCCCCGGGTTGCGCAGCCCGCTGCTCAGGATTCTGGTTCCACAGGGCGGCGTGACCAGGACCGTGCCGGCTCTTTGTGCCCCGCTTCCCCGCTTTTTAACAGGAATTTTTGCAGTAGGACCGGCCCGATAACCTGGTTGAGCGCGATCACCGCCAGGACCAGGGACTTGAACGTCTTCCCCCATCCGGGAAAAGCCTTTTCGACCTCGATGGCCATACCCAGCGCCACTCCGGCCTGAGAGATAAATCCAGACCATCCGAGCTTCTGGAAGAGGTTTTCCTCCCCTGAGATCCGGGAGCCTGCATAGGTGCCGGCAAACTTGAGGACTCCCCTCCAGACGATACAGAGAACGGCGAGCAGCCAACCCTGCTGAAGCGCCGTGAGGTCGAGGGAGGCTCCGGAGATGGCAAAAAAGATCACGTACACGGGGGTAGAGACCTTTTCCAGAGCGGTGATCAGGCTGTCCCCCTGGGCGGAAAAATTCTGCACGATGAATCCTGCCAAGAGACAGATCATCAGGGGATGGAATCCATAGGCGTGGGAGATCTCGTACGTAAAGAAGGCGATACCCAGGATGAAGACGGCCAGTTCCCTTTTGACGAACCGGAGGTAGAGAATGATGACCAAACCGATCAGAACCCCCAGGAGGAGAGATCCCCCAACCCCCTTGAATAAATGCCAGAGGAAGGCTGCCCCAAGGCCCTCCCCGGGCATGAGCAGCGCATGGGAAACAGACAGCGCAACGGCGAAAATCCCGATCACCACGAAATCCTTGACCACGGCAGCACTCAGGACCAGGTCGGTATTCCTGCCCGAGGAACGGGTTTCAGTGATCACGGCGATCGTGGTGGATGGGGAGGTCGCAGTAGCCAGGGTCCCCAAAAGGAGCGAGAAGGCCAGGAGCTGAGGGAAGCTGCTCTCGGGAAGGATACCAAAAAACGGCAGGACCAGCAGCCCGAAGGCGATAAAACCTGAGATGATCGTGAAAGTCTGGAACAGTACGACAAGGGAAATGGAACGGAATCGATTCCGCAGGCGGTCCAGATGCATCTCGCCCCCGGCCGTGAGCGCGATCAGGCTCAGGGCAAGCCCGTCAAGAAGCTGCAGGTCCCTCACATCCGAGGCGCTCAGGAACTTGAGCACAAAGGGGCCGCACAGAATTCCGGCCAGAATATACCCGGTGATTTGAGGAAGCTTGAGAGATGCGGTCTTTTTCCCGAACAGGAAGGCAAAGGTCAGGATGAATCCCAGAGCGAGGGTGGTGCTCTGCGCAGGATTGGAGAAGAGCTGGAGCACGGGGCTTTTCATGAAAAACATCAGTCCGAAGATCAGGAGCAGCGCTGCCAGGGTCATTCCTTTCCCCCAAGACGATACAGAGAGGCCTTTATGGCTAAGGGGCTCAGGACATCACCCAAGATGATGGCAATAAGGGCCACAGACAAGAACGTGTTCGTGAGATCCATGGGATAGGCGATGAATATACTGACTGCGAAGGCTACCCCCAAGCCTCCAGCAGACATCAGGGAAAGCCCGAAGGTCAAGGGCAGCCTGTAGGGGAACTTGAGAAAGCGGCCCAGGAGGGGCGTGAAGAGCATGTAGGCGGCCGTCCTGAGTCCAAGCAGGAGCAGGACCAAAACGGCGATCTTCAGGTTGATGTCGATCTCCCAAAAGGCACCGACCAGGATCAATAGCACAAGATAGAGGGGCTTCTCCGAAGCGAAAAGCACAGGGTAGATCTTTTCATGCCTCCGCGTGAGGTTGGAATAGACGATGCCCAGCACCATGCACACATACAGGGGCATCAGATCGAAATAAAACGCTGCTCCTGAAACAAAAAAAACCATCCCCAGGAGATAGACCAGGAGGTCCTGTTCTGAAACTCGGCTCCTGGTCAGAAAGTGGAAGAGAAAACCCAAAAAGACGGGGATCAGCGTAGAGGCCAAGACCAGGATCAGGCCTGTGGACACGGTCCCCTGCTCAGAAAACGGGAAGTGCCAGATAGAGATCAGAAGCGCCATCCCGATCACCGCCCAGAAACCGCCCACACTCACCAGGAACCGCGCCAGATAGTAATAGTGCCCGCGTTTGGGAACCAGCGGTGCCACCAGATTCATCAATGTGGGTGAATGGATCCCGGCCAAGAGTCCCAGGGCTGCAGCCACACCATGAAGATAGAATCGGGGCACCGCGAACCACCGCTCAAAGAGCCAGATCATGGAAATCGTCACCACCAGAAAAACGCTGAGAAAAAGGAAGAACGACAGGCCGACATATTTGCGTGGGAACCGCTTGACATAGCGGTACTCAAGCTGAAATCCGAATAAGAAACCGACCCAGCCCAGTCCGAGGGCGATCAGAGGGCGAAACGAGCGGAGGATCTCCTCGCTCAGGACATTGCTGCCATGGCGGCCGAGGTAGAGGCCGAAGAGGACATAGATCAGACCCGAATGAAAAATGAAGGTGAAGGGAGAAAAGGAGCGTTTGCCTCTACGGATGAACCGAGAGCCCAGGTAGGCGACCAGGATAAGCAGCCCGAAAGCATAGATGGCGTGCATGCAGATTAGAGTTCCGGCTTCAACCCTTCCACACGATCCAGAGGAATGCTGAAGACAATGCCGGTCCCGGGTTCATACAGGTCACCCAGTATATTTTTCAGGAGACGGAGGATCTCTTCCTCCTTCTCGTTCTTGATGACGGAAATGATGGTCTTGTTCTGGGGCTTCGCTCCCGCAAACATGAAACGCAAACCCGCGAAGATCGGAACCTCCTCAGACAGGATGTGTCCCATACCCACACTGTCGATAAGGGTGGCCCCGGTCACGCCGACTTCCAGGAATCCCTCCAGAACCTCTTCCAGTTTCTCTACCTTGTTCAGGATGAGGATCAGAAGCTTCATATGATCTTGGCCTCTTCTTCTTCGAAGATGCAGCAGACTTCCGAAGGGGAGGCGGCTGTTTTGAGTTTTTCGATAATGTCTGTTTCCTTGACCAAACGACAGACGTGGGCGAGGACCTTAAGCTGGGTACCCGGGTCGTCGTTGTTTCCCAGAATCATGAGAAGCACAAAAGTCGGCATCTGGTCCATGGCATCAAATTCTATTCCCTCCTGGAACACGGCTAACGCCAGGCTTGCTTGTTTCATCTCGTCACTCAGGGTATGGGGCACGGCGATCCCTCTCTCCAAACCCGTGCTGCCGAGACTTTCACGCTTCATCAGCCCTTCAAGGAGCTTTTCCTCATCCGAGATCAGCCCCCGGGCCTTGAGAGCCCCGACGAAATTTTTGAGCACGCTCTCTTTGTCCCCCGGTTTCAGATCGAAAAAAATATGGTCTTTTTCCAAAAGTCCACAGATCTTCATTTGAAGGCCTCTAATCTGGATTCGTAAACATCATCGAGGATTTTATCGGCGCTGTTCAGCACATCTTCTGGGAAAACGATCCCCTGCCTTTCCGCCATCTTGAGATTGATGTGCAGCATGACTCTGTCCATGTGTTGGAACGGAATGTTTTCCGGATTTTCACCGTTCTTGATACGGACAGCGATCTTGCCGGCCCTACGGCCGATCTCATAAAAATCCCACCCCAAGGCCGCGCAAGCGCCCAGTTCTGTGTGGTACAAGACTCCCCCGAACAAGGGGATCTCATTGTCCACGGCGACCCTGCCCACGGCCTGAAAAGCCTTGTTGATCGTGTTGTCTGAGATCTGATAAATGACATCGATCTTCTTGTTGATCAGGATCTGTGCGGACAAGAGTACCTCACTGGCATTCGCGATCGGGATTGCGATCATCTCAAGCCCGAGCTCGGCCGCCTCTTCCCTGGCTCTTTCCTTGTAGAACAGGGAGTTGAGCTCTGACGGTGTCCAAAGCGTTCCCACGCGCTTGATCCCGGGCATCAGAGATTTGATGAAGGCCAGACTCTGACGGATGGGGCCCTCGGATGAGACACCGGAGACATTCCGCAGATGGTCTTCTGCGGATACGCCGGCCCCAGCAAGATACGGATTCGCGACCGAGGCAAAAACAATCGGGATGTCCGTGGTGGAATGGAGGGCCGCCTGAAGGCTTGGCGTCGAAATAGGTACGATCATGTCCACCTTTTGAGCCATGAAGCCCTCCGCGATCCTCCAGATCTCGGGGACCTGCCCGCGTGCGTTCTCGATCAGGATCCGAATTTCCCGGCCGTCCACGAGCCCCTCCTCGGCCAGGGAATCCACGAATCCCCGGCGCGTTTCCGTCAGGGTGGCGGCATCGTTCATCTGCAGGATGCCGATGGTGTAGACCTCGGGCTGCGGGCTCTTGCAGTGATACAGAACAAGAAAGAGGACGATGAGACCCCAGATCGATTTGCGCATGAGATGTGTCGGTAACAAGTCCTCAATATGATAAATAAAAATCCCTCCTCTTACAAGCCCTTCCATAGTGAATCCCACACTCGATATGCGTCTGAATACATGAGTTGATCGCTCCCCGCACTTTGCTCCAAACCAGCTGAGAGCTGTCTTATAATCTGCAGTATGCTAAAATATAATTCCAATGGCCCAATTTCACATCGGCACAGCGGGGTGGAGCTACAAAGATTGGGAGGGGATCGTCTATCCAGCGCACAAGAGCGCGGATTTTCATGCCCTGGTGTTCCTGGCCGAATTTGTCAATATGGTGGAGGTCAACAGCACATTCTACCGCCCCCCCGTCATGCGTGTGACCCTATCCTGGGTGAAAAAGGTCCAGCATCACCCTGATTTCCTGTTCGCTGTGAAACTGCACCAGAACTTCACACATGGGGAACGGAGATTCTCTCAGAAGGAGACAGACGAATTCAAGCTTGGGATCGAGCCGCTCCGCGCTCACTCCCGACTAGGTGCAATACTCATTCAGTTCCCCTGGTCGTTCAAGGATTCCGGGAAGAACCGGGAACACCTCGAGAACATATTTCAAGCCTTCCGTGACTATCCTTTGGCTTTGGAGGTCAGGCACGACTCCTGGAACCGGGCCGATTTCATCCTGTGGCTGCAGGCCAACAAGGTTGGATTCTGCAACATCGATCAGCCGGTCATCAATGATTCTCTTTCCCCGACCTCGATCCACACGCATCCCGAATTTTCGTACGTGCGGCTTCACGGGCGTAACTACAAGAACTGGTTCAGCCAGAGCGCCGGCCGGGACGCTCGCTACAACTACCTGTACGGAGAGGAAGAACTGGACGAATGGGTTGAGCGGATCAAAGGACTGGGAGAGAAAAGCCGGGACGTGTTCGTCGTCACCAACAATCATTATCAAGGACAGGCGCTGGCCAATGCCCTCCAGCTCAAAAACAAGCTTACCGGAGAAAAGGTCGATGTTCCCCTGGACCTCATAAAACGTTATCCACTGCTGCAGGAGATCGTCACGAAGATCGAGGAGGGACAGCTCGATCTGTTCGATGAGTGATGAAGAGGCGTCAGGTCTCGAGAAATTGTATGATCTCGGAGATATCCGGCAGCTGAGGAATGTCGTAGACCTTGACGAAGACCACCTGACCTGCGTCGTCGAGGATGACATTGGCCCGTTGTGAGATTCCCTGCTCCTCCAGGAAGAGCCCGTATGCTTTTGCCACCCCGCCGTGCGGCCAGAAATCCGACAGCAGCCTGGTCTCTGCTACACCGAGCTCCTTGGCCCAGGCGTTCTTGCTGGGAACGCTGTCCACACTCAGGCCCAGAGCCACCGTGTTCAGCTCGGCAAAGGCCGCCCTGTTCTCTTCCAGAGACTTCATCTGGGCAGCGCAGACCGAGGTCCAGGCCAGGGGATGCCAGGAAAGCAGGACTCTTTTTCCTCTGTAATCCACCAGGCGTGTCTCGTTGCCGCGGTTGTCTTTCAGGCTAAAATCAGGGGCCATGTCTCCGACTTGAATCGCCATACCTATTCTCCTCCATTATTGATGTGTCTGTGTATTGTAATGATTTTCTCCGCTCCCGGTCAACCAATCGGATTCCCGAGCCATTGCAAAGGATCAATTCGCGCTTCAAAAGCAAAATAATGAGCAATTTAAGTACTAAAAGCAGAATTTGGATATATTTATCGACGCTTTTTATGAATGATTCAGAAGCCTGAAACATTCACGGATTAGTCAATAAATTCTATTTTGAATGATTCCAGTTCTGATTCATTCACAGGTCGAGATTGGTACAGATTCAAGGCATGGCGGACGAAGCTGTGGTGTACCACTGCGAGTCCGACGTAACGCAGAAGATGTGCCGAGATTCGGCCTGCCCGAAGGGTAAAAAGCGTCGATAT
>JAUWTO010000341.1 GCA_030614685.1 Candidatus Aminicenantota bacterium | reverse complement strand
TTCGCGGTGGCAGCGCGGACCACCTGGAATCCGACCGTGATCAGGGCGATCACGATGGAAGCGGCGCCAGCGATAAGTAAGATCCATATGGTCGGGTCTGTTCTGTAGGGAAACCCGGACAGCCAGTAGTTCCGCATCAACCAGTATGTCAGCTGCCAGGCGACAATGTTGGCCACCAGCACCCATTTCACAAATTCTTTGGAAAGCTTGAGGATCACACTATTCGTCGACGCCCCCAGCACCTTGCGAATGCCAATCTCTCTGGTTCGCTGCTCCGCCGTATAGGATGCCAGCCCGAAGAGGCCCAGACACGCGATCACGATCGCCAGGAGCGCGAACAGGCTCAGGATGTCACTCAGTCGGTCTTCCGAGGCATAACGAGTCGCTAAATCGTCATCGAGAAAAAAATAGTCGAATTCACGCCCCGGTTCGAGGCCGGTCCATTTCTCTCTCACGAAATCTATGGTCGCAGACATGTTTCTGGGATCGATTCGCATGGAAACAAAAGCCAGAGCCTGTTTCTCCAGCATAAGGGCCATGGGTTCGATATCTTCGCTCAAGGGCTGAAAATGGAAATCGGACACCACACCTATGATCTGGCCCGGCAGTCCTTCGGCGAAGGCCAATTTCTTCCCGATGTCCTCTTCGGGAGCCCATCCAAACTTTCGGGCCGCGTCCTCGTTAACGATATAGGCCGCGTCGGCATCCGTGCTGAAATCTGTTGAGAAATTCATTCCGGAAAGAAGACGCATCCCATAGGCCGGGATATACTCGTAGTCGCAGCGGAAGATGTACATCGAGAACGTTTCGCTCTCGGTTTTTCCTTCGGGAACCATCAAGCGCAGTTCCCCCGTACGGCCGGGAACACCCGACGAAAACGTGGCCTGCGTGATATTCGGATTCTGAAGGAGTTCTGATTTGATCCCCACGTGGTTCCGGGCCGTTTCCGGAGTTTGAACCGGCACCACAAGCAGGTTCTCCTTATCGAAGCCGAGGTCCTTGTTCTTCATATATTAGATCAGGCGCAGGACGATCCCCGGTCCGATGATCAAAGCCACAGATAGGGAAAACTGAAAGACGACCAGCACCCTGCGTAGAACAGAACTCTTGGCACCCTTACTCAGAACTCCCCTGAAGACCGCTATGGGCTGGAAGCCTGAGAGGAAGAAGGCTGGGTAGCTTCCCGCCATGAGCCCGGAAAAGAGGATCAGGAACAGCATCCCTGCCACTATTATTGGCTGGAAAAGGACTCCTGTGGTCATTTCTTTACCCGAGAATGTATTGAACAAAGGCAGTGCCAGGGATGCGAGGCCCAACGCCAAAATCATCGAGGCCAGGGAGATCAGCATCGATTCCGAGAGGAACTGCCCGACCAGGTTTTTCCTGAAGGCTCCGAAGACTTTGCGAAGGCCCACCTCACGAGCCCGATTGGAGGAGCGGGCGGTGGAGAGATTCATGAAATTTATGCACGCGATCAGCAGGATGAAGAGCGCGATGGCCGAAAATACATACACGTATATGATGTCTCCGTTAGGCTCTACCTCGCCCTGAATATTTGAATGCAGGTGGATGTCCGTCATCTTCTGGATGCGGAACTGCATGGAGATCCCGAACTTGCGTGCCTGCTGCCCCGTGTGATTTTCCACGATCTCCGGAATCTTGTCCCGCACGGCCTGAACATCGGCCTGCTTGTCCAGCAAAAGATAGGCGTAGCCCTGCACGGACAGCCATTGCTCCAGACCCGTCCTCTGTTGTTCACTCAGAGAATTGAATGAGATCAGGTAATTGAAGTGGAAATGAGAGTTGCGGGGAACATTTTGTATGACCCCGGTCACATGGAGTTCTCCTACAGGGGCGAAGGTCAAGGTTTTACCCAGAGCATCCTCGTCTCCGAACAGGCGCTGGGCCGTATCCTGTGTGAGGACCACTGAACCGGGTTCATCCAGGATATTGTCCTGATGTCCGTCCAAAAACTTGTGTGTGAAGATATCGAAAAATGTCTCGTCGGCGAGGAAGATGCCCTCCTCCTCGAAGGACTGCTCCTGGTATTCGATGATCTGTCGACGACCGATCCCGACCAGCCTGATATAGGCTTCGACCTCAGGGATCTCTTCGGCGAAGGCCGGAGGGGCGGCGAACGGGCAGAGAGCCAGTTGGGATAGTGACCCGCCTATTTCAGCATCGATGACCACCCTGTAGATCCGATCCGCATTCTCATGGTAGCGGTCATAGCTGAGCTCGTCTTGCACGAACAGCAGGATGAGCAGGCAGCAGGCCATGCCAATGGCCAGGCCGCTCAGGTTGATCACGGAGTATCCCTTCTGCTTGCGAATATTCCGCCAGGCCGTCTTTAAATAATTCAAAAACATCATTGGGAGCATCCTTTCCGTAGCTGTCTCGGGCTGCAATAGCCCGGTCATCTTCGACTGGTTTCTTCATTATACGAT
>JAUWTO010000165.1 GCA_030614685.1 Candidatus Aminicenantota bacterium | reverse complement strand
GGTACAGGAACTGGATCAGGACCAAGACAACAAGGAGAGAGTTAAGCTATGAATAAGGATCGGATAAAGGATATTGTCAAAGAGAAATATGGGCAGATCGCGACAGAAAGCGGTTCCTGCTGCGGATCATCGTCCTCCTGCTGTGCAGGCAGCCCGAGTGCAGCTGAGGTCGGAAGCCGAATCGGCTATTCCGACCAGGAGATGCAGGATGTGCCGGAGGGTTCCAACCTGGGCCTGGGATGTGGAAATCCCATCGCCCTGGCTTCCCTGAAACCCGGAGAAACGGTCCTGGATCTGGGCTCCGGTGCCGGATTCGACAGCTTCCTGGCCGCGTCACGCGTGGGTCCGGAAGGACGCGTCATCGGAGTAGACATGACGCTGGAGATGATGGCCAAAGCCAGGGAAAACGCCCGCAAGGGAAACTATACCAACGTGGAATTCCGTCAGGGGGAGATCGAAGAGCTTCCGGTCGATGGCGGCAGCGTGGATGTCATCATCTCCAACTGCGTGATCAACCTCTCCACCCATAAGGAGCAGGTCTTTAGTGAGGCTTTCCGGGTCCTTAGGCCGGGAGGCCGGATCATGGTCTCGGACATCGTTCTCCTGGAGGAACTGCCCGCCGCTGTCCAGGCTTCGATCGAGGCCTACGTGGGCTGCGTGGCAGGGGCCAGCTTGAAGCAGGACTATCTCCAGACGATCGAATCGGCTGGTTTCCAGGACATACGGGTGCTGGACGAAGCGGCCATTTTAACGGATCTGATGCCCGATGATCCCGTGATCAGGGATGTCTTGTCCCATGTGGACGTGTCCGCTGAAGAGCTCCTCCGTCTGGGCAGAACGGTTGTGAGCGTAAGGATCAGGGCCACCAGGCCTCGCCTAACAAGTTGAGCCGCCGGCACAACCTTCCTGACAGGGCACGCAGCCAGGATTGCATCGCCTCATGCGTTGTGTTATATGCTGATTCCGAGGAAAGGACTCGATCATGCGGATCAAACTCAGCGGAGCTCATGCGCGGCGGCATTTCGCGCGAAAAGGCACATGCGGACTGATTTCGCTGATCCTGGCCGTTCTGGTTATCATTCCAGCCGATGCCCCGGGACAGGAGGCGGGCCTGCCCGAGGTCAATCTGATCCACTGGGCCTATGCGGCCGCCTTCGGGACGGGGATATACCAGTTCGGGGACAGCGCCACGACTTATGTCTTCCGCATCCGGCCGAAGATAAAAAAGACGTTCAGCTTCGAAAGCCACCTGGGAGGCCGGAAATTCTACTTCGATATCCGGCTCCCCATAACTCTCGGCCTGCACGACTTTGACCTCAGCAATATCGAGGATCTGCTTTCGATCGATTTCCAGCAGGTCAGCTTCACGCCGGGAGTGATGCTGCAGGTCCCGCTCCGCGAGAATTGGGATATCCAGCTCTTCGCCAACGTCGGTGCGGGCACCGAGCTGAAAAGCTCCCGGAACTCGGCCTTGATCTACTGGGGAGGAATCAACAGCCAGCTGGCATTCCACCTTTTCAGGACAGACTTCGCCCTGCTGAACAGCATCAGCAGCTACGGCCACAATCCCAGCAACGGGGGAAAGGAGGCTATCTCCTCCCTGATCACCGGCCTCGAATGGAATCCTCGCCTTGGGAAAACAGAGTGGGGCGGAGAGCCCCTCTACCTGAATACCATCGTGTGGTACTATTATTATTTCCAGGGCCTCGACATCCTGTGGAATCCCAACAGGGATCCGGTAAGCCTGTCCTGGGAGTGGGAGATCGGCCTCAGCTTGAACAAGAAAACCCCATTCCGTCTCTGGTTCCTCAGTTTCCAGCGACTGGGCATCGGCTACCGCTTCAGCCCCAACAGCCACGGCATCCGGTTCTTCACCTCCGCAGTGTTCTACTGACAGGGAACCTTCCCGCTCCTCCTTTCGTTGGACAAAGTGAGAACAATGTAATCTCAGGAGGGGCGACATGCTCTTGAACTACCTCAAAATCGCGCTGCGGAACCTGTTCCGCAGCAGGCTGTACTCCGCGATCAATATCCTGGGGCTGGCAATCGGGCTGGCCGCCTGCCTCATGATCTTTCTCTGGGTCCATGATGAGCTGAGCTATGACCGGTTCCACGCTCAGGCGGACCGCATCTTCCGGGTTGAGCGGAAGGTCGACTTCCGCGATATCCACGGCCAGGCGCCCATTACATCCGGCCCTTATGGACCCGCCCTGGTCCGGGATTACCCTGAGGTTGAGGACTATGTTCGCATGGAAAGGGAAGAACTGAGTATCAAGGACCACCGCAGTATCTTCCGTCGCCAGCAGATGATCTTTTCCGACAGCTCCCTGTTCAAGGTTTTTGATTTTCATCTTGAGGAGGGTGATCCCGGGACCGCCTTGGCTCAGCCGAAGTCCATCGTCCTGACACGTGAGATGGCCGAACGATATCTTGATGGCGGGACCGAAGACGTCCTGGGACGGACGCTCACCGTCAACTGGAACGGCACAGTCCTGGATTTTCAGGTCACCGGAATTTTGGAAGAGGTCCCGGCAAATTCGCAGGTTCAATTCGAAGCAGCAGCCTCTCTCTCCACCTACCCGGATGAATTTTTGACCCCGTGGTTCAACAACTCGATCTACACCTATATAGTCCTCAAGGAAGGAGCCGATCCAGCAGACCTGGAGGCAAAGCTTCCCGGATTCTTGACCAAGTACATGGCCGCACAGTTCACGGCCTTCGTGGGACCCGAGGCTGATATCACCGAGGTGTTCCAGCTCAAGATGAAGCCGCTCCTGGACATCCATCTCTACCCCAGCGAACAGTTCGAGTGGGAGTCCACAGGCAGCATGACTTCGGTTCTGATCTTCTCGGCGATCGCAGCCCTGATCCTGGTCATCGCCTGCATCAACTTTATGAGTCTCTCCACGGCCCGGGCCAACAAACGGGCCAGGGAAGTGGGGATGCGTAAGACCATCGGGGCCCTCAAGCATCAGCTGTGGGGGCAGTTCCTTGGCGAGTCTGTGTTCCTGAGCCTGGTCGCCCTGGCCCTGGCGGTGTTCCTGATCTTCCTGTCCCTCCCCGCCTTCAACAGCCTGGCCGGCAAAAACCTCCATCTGAGCGCCCTTTTCTCGCTGGAGAACGTGTTCATCCTGCTCGGGATCGCCTTGGTCACCGGCGTGGTGGCCGGGCTGTACCCGGCCTTCTACCTGACGGCTTTCGAGCCGGTGACGGTGCTCAAAGGCAGCGCCCTCACCGGCACCGGCAAATCCGGCTTCCGCCGAGCCATGGCGGTCCTCCAGTTCGCCATCTCCATCACACTCGTCATCGGGACGATGGTCATCTTCAGACAGATGGACTACCTGCAGGACAAACCCCTGGGTTTCGATAAGGAAAATATGGTCCTCCTCTCCACGGAAAGCAACACTGTCCGCCAGAGCCTGGATGTCTTCCGGGACACTCTGAAGGCGAATCCACGCATCTCCTCCGTGAGCGGCTCGTCCAATGTTCCCGGCAGCCGGACTTTCTCCGACACTGTGTTCAAACGAGAGGATTCAGATGATATCTTCAGCCTGATGTTCATCTCGGCTGATCATGATTATATGGAGACCTACGGCTTTCAGCTGACGCACGGCAGGGGCTTTTCCAGAGAATTCAGCACGGACCTGGGCGGAGCGGTGGTGCTGAACATGGCGGCCGTGCGGGAGCTCGGATACACACTCGAGGAGGTCATCGACAGGAAACTGCTCATGGCTGTCAGCGAGACGGAATTCACCGAACTTTCGGTAATCGGCGTCGTAGATGATTTTCACTTCAAATCCCTGCACCGGGCCATCGAACCGCTGGTACTCATGGTGAGGCCGGACCGCACGCGTATCATCTCTGTGCGAACCCTCCCGGGCGATATGCGAGAGACTCTCGCCTTCATCGAGGAAAAATGGACGGAGATCTTTCCTGGAGAAGAGTTCAACTACAGTTTCCTGGACCGGAAGATCGCCCTCCTTTACGAGAGCGAGGGCCGGATGCGGGACATCTTCCTGATCTTCTCGGTGCTTTCCATTTTTGTCGCCTGCCTGGGGCTCTTCGGCCTGGCAGCCTTCACCGCAGAGGAGCGCACCAAGGAGATCGGGGTGCGCAAGGTCCTGGGGGCTTCCTCGGCCAACATCCTGCTGCTGCTCTCCAGGGAATTCACCAAATGGGTGATCGCGGCCAACCTCATCGCCTGGCCCGTGGCCTATTATGCCATGGATCGCTGGATGCAGAATTTTGCCTACCGGACCACCCTGGGGATCTGGCCGTTCCTATTGTCTGCGGTCCTGGCTCTGGCGATTGCGCTGCTCACGGTGAGCGTCCAGTCGCTCAAGGCCGCCCTAGCCGACCCGGTGGAATCGCTGCGCTACGAATGACCGGGAGATCCAACCCAGTCATTTCATGGCGTTGAAGGCGTCCATCACCTTGAGGAAGTCGGGATCGGAGAAGGTGAACTCACCTTCTCCCGTCTTTTCGGCCCCGGGATAGAGCGCACGCTCCTTCCTGACCTTGAGCACCATCGTGTAGGGAGGCTGCAGCTTGTAAGGCGTGTACCCGGACAGGTCGCGCAGCGCCGAGACCACCCCCCGCCGAATGCCCCTCTTCACTTCGTCCGGGTGCAGGCACAGGGCCGCCGGGGCCATCCCCTCCTTGGTCTTGTAGACGGCCACTCCCTCGAAGAGGTCTTCAGCCTGTTGGCAGATCCAGTCGTCGCCGGCCAGGAAGGCCACCGGCACATCGTGCAGTCCTGCGATCAGCGCGTTGTAGCCCGCCTCCGGGAGCGATACACCGTTTATGGAGAGGTCGATCACGTTCCCACTTGAGGTGTGTGCCAGGGTCGCGTTCTCTGTCCCGGCCTTGGCATGATACCCGATGAACACGACAGCGTCGAAGCTCTCATCGATGCCCAACATCATGTTCTCGGGCCGTGACGTCACGCCGCGCAGGAGCCGAGCCTTTTTGTGCAGCAGGCCGGGGATGATGTTGGTCTTGGCGCCGTGCCCGTCGCGGACGACCACCTCCACGGCCCCGGCGTCCAACGCACCCTGGACGGCTGCGCTGGCCTCCTCGGTCATCAAGCGGCGGAAGTACTCGTAATCCGGGCCGGAGGAACTGCACTCCCGGCCCGAAACCACACCCGCGACACCCTCCATGTCCACGGAGATGAACACCTTTATCCCCTTCCGGGGTGC
>JAUWTO010000239.1 GCA_030614685.1 Candidatus Aminicenantota bacterium | reverse complement strand
GCGCAGCCGTATCTCCTGCGTCTCATCCACCATCAGGTATCCCTGGTGGATCTCGGCTGAAGGACAGTGCACCAATCCATCCGGACTTTTCTGGATGAGAAACTTGCGCTCTATCTCCCGCATCTTAGCCTGAATAATTCATAAAAAATGTCGATGTTTCATGTAATACATTTAATATCACAGGTTAACCGAAATTGAATCTGAATTTATTTTAATCTACCACAGGCCCCCTATCTTAAGCCATGGAAATCTACGCTTCGTCAGCATTTCCAAAATCACCGGGCTGACGTATCAGCTTGCCTGACTGTTCCTATATCACGGTTTCGGAAATGCGCTGCCGGGAAAATATATCTCTTGTTCAGAGGCCTTTTCACCTATAATAAGATCGATATGGCAGACCTGGACAGGGCCCTGCAGATCGCATCCGAGGCGCACCGGGGGCAGAAAGACCGGCATGGGGAGCCTTTCATACTCCATCCCCTTCGTGTCATGCTGCGCTGTGACCGTGAGGCCGAGAAGATCGTGGCCCTCCTGCACGACGTGGTGGAAAGAAGCGACCGGTCTTTCGATGACCTACGCGGTGATGGATTCGCGGAAGCCATCGTCGCGGCGGTCGAACGCCTGACCAAACGCGCGGGCGAGCCCTACCTCGAATACATCGCCCGCACGCGAGGAGACTCCCTGGCGAAAACCGTCAAGCGGGCCGACCTGCAGGACCACATCGACGTCATCGCCGCCAGAGGACCGGCCGATGACGCAGCGGAGCGGATGGCCCGTTACCGGCAGGCCATGCAGGCCCTGCTCAGGGACGAGTGAAATTGACTTTTACGCACGCGTTGGTATAGTAGGATTCACCACAGTTAATGCTGGGGATACAACGCCCCCGATCAGAAACTTTATGGGTATGGATTCGTGAAAAAGTTCACCAACAAGGAAATTTCTTGGCTTTCGTTCAACGACCGCGTGCTGCAGGAGGCGGCCAACCCGGACGTGCCGCTTATGGAGCGCGTTAAATTCCTGGGGATCTTCTCGTCCAACCTGGATGAATTCTTCCGGGTGCGGGTGGCCACGCTCAACCGCCTGGCAAAGCTGGGCAAACCCGCCAAGAAACTTATCGGCCACGATCCCAAGACGGTCCTCAAACAAATCCAGAAGATCGAGGTCAAACGACACGAGACCTTAAACACGGTGTACCAGCAGATCCTGGGGGGCCTGGCCAAGGAGAACATCCACATCGTCGATGAGACCGGGCTGAGCCGGGGCCAGGAAGAATTCGTGCGATCCTATTTCGCGGAGAAAGTCAGGCCGCAGCTCATGCCGGTCATGATCGACCAGGCGCACAAGTTCCCCGGCCTGCAGGACCGGTCCATCTACCTGGCGGTCCATCTTTCCGTGACCGACCAGCCGGACAAGAAAAAGTACGCCCTGATAGAGATCCCCACAGACGTCCTCCCCCGTTTCATCATCCTCCCGTCATTTCGCAACCGGAACTGCATCATCCTTCTCGACGATGTCATCCGGTTCGGCCTGGCCGAGATCTTCTCCGTCTTCCACTTCGACCACATCGCCGCCTACACCATCAAGCTCACACGCGATGCGGAGCTCGACATCGAATACGATCTGTCCGAGAGCTACCTCAAAAAGATCTCGAGCAGCCTCAAGAAGCGGGAGGGCGGGGTGCCGGTGCGGTTCATCTACGACGCACAGATCCCCGAGGATCTGTTGAGCCTCATCAAAGAGAAGCTCCATCTCGGGCCTGACGACACACTGGTTCCCGGCGGAAGATACCACAATTTCAAGGATTTCATGGGCTTCCCGGACGTGGGGCTCGAACACCTGAAGTACGAACCCATAGCCTTCCTGGCCCATCGCGACATGGATGCGGAGCGCAGCATTTTCAGGGCCATGGGGAAAAAGGACATCCTGCTCCACTATCCCTATCAATCTTTTCAGTACGCCCTCGATCTGCTGCGTGACGCCTCCATCGATCCCAGGGTCCGGTCCATCAAGATCACGCTCTACCGGGTGGCGAAGAATTCCAGTGTCGTGTCCGCCCTCATCAACGCGGTCCGCAACGGCAAGAAAGTGACCGTCAATATGGAACTGCAGGCCCGCTTCGACGAAGAGGCCAACATCTACTGGGCCAACAAGCTCGAGGAAGAAGGCGCCAGGGTGAGCTTCGGTGTGCCGGGGCTCAAGGTCCACTGCAAGCTCTGCTTGATCACACGAGAAGAGAAAAACGGTCCCGTGCGCTACGGGATCATCGGTACCGGGAATTTCAATGAAGACACCGCCAGGATATACAGCGACCACCATCTCTTCACGACCGATAAACGCCTGACCCGGGAAATCGACAAGGTCTTCGACTTCTTCGCCAACAACTACAACGTCCCCAAATTCAAGCACTTTGTGGTCTCCCCCTTCGACACCCGGAAGATGTTGATGAAGAACATCCGGAACGAGATCAAAAACAAACTTGACGGGAAAGACGCCTACATCATCATCAAGATGAACAACCTGGCGGATGCGGCCATCATACGGAAACTGTATGAGGCCAGTGAGGCGGGTGTCCCGATACTGCTTTTCATACGCAGCATGTTTTCCCTGATCCCGGGGATCGATGGGTTGAGCAGCAACATCCGGGCCTTCAGCATCGTGGACAAATTCCTCGAACACTCCCGCATACTCGTGTTCTGCAGCGGCGGGGAAGATAAGATGTATATCACCTCTGCGGACCTGATGCCGAGGAACCTGGACCGTCGGGTGGAGGTGACCTGCCCCATCTATGATCCCGATCTCAAGCAGGAGCTGCGCACCTTCCTGAGGCTCCAGCTCGAGGACAATGTCAAAACCCGGATCCTCGATAAGGATCTGGCAAATTCCTACGTCCCTTCCGATGCAGATAAGAGTTCCAGGGCCCAGTGGAGCATCTACGATTATCTGAAGAGGTTCTCCGCACCTTAGACTGAAGAGAACTCTGTATGGCGACCGAATCCACCGAGCAGAAACCCAACATGGAGCTGGCCCGCGACATGGGGCTCATGCATGTCACCATGATCGGGGTGGGAGCCATGATCGGCGCCGGGATCTTCGTCCTGACCGGGTTGGCGGCGGGTGTGGCCGGGCCGGCGCTCATCCTGGTCTTCGCGTTCAACGGCCTGGTCACGGGCCTGACCGCCATGTCCTATGCCGAGCTGGGGTCCTGCTTTCCCGAGGCCGGGGGCGGGTACCTCTGGGTCAAGGAGGCGCTCCCCCAGCCCAACGGGTTCCTCTCCGGATGGATCAGCTGGTTCGCCCACGCCGTGGCCTGCAGCCTGTATGCGGTGGCGTTCGGGACCTTTGCCGTGGACCTCCTCGGTCAGGCGGGGATCGACCTGGCCGGGCCGCTCCATGCCCTGTCTCCGGAGAATGCCCCGATGCTGGCGGCCAAGGTCATGGCCGTCCTCATCACCCTGCTCTTTGTGTGGATCAACGTCCGCGGCGCCAAGGAGACGGGCCAGGCAGAGAGCTTCATCACCATCGTCAAGATCGTCGTCATCGTCATGTTCATCGGGTTCGGCCTGTACGCCATATTCGCCGGCACGACCTCCGAGCCCTGGCAGTCGCAGTTCAGTGGATTTTTCCAGAAGGGTTGGAAGGGCATCATCATGGCCATGGGCCTGACCTTCATCGCCTTCGAGGGGTACGAGATCATAGCCCAGTGCGGCGAGGAGGTGAAGGACCCCAAGCGCAACATCCCGCGCTCCATCTTCCTCTCGCTGATCATCGTCGTGCCCATCTACATCCTGGTGGCCATCGTGGCCCTGGGAGCGGTGGAACCCGAGGGCGGCCAGCCCACCTGGCAGTACCTGGGAGAAAACGGCGAGATGGC
>JAUWTO010000189.1 GCA_030614685.1 Candidatus Aminicenantota bacterium | reverse complement strand
TTCGGCTTTACACCGGATGAGGAGCTGTTCTTCACGGAGGCTTTCAACGGACACCCCTGGTTTACGGTCCTGGACCTCTCCGGGAAGCTGGTCAGGATAATCAAGATCGATCTGAAAGAGCGGTTCGGCGTGAGCTCCGCCGTGTGCCTCCCCGATGGGCGTTTTCTCACAAAATTCAATACAATCGCCAAACCCAAACAGGAAAAGGATTACTTCTATCACATCTATCCTCAGGAGATCGTCCTGCTCGACCCGGAAGGCGTCGTCCTTTCCCGAGGCAAGAGGTCCGAATACATATCCCGGATCTCGTACGAAAGCATGGGGGCGGATGCCCCGGTTCCGTTTACACCCATGTTTGCCTGGTGTCCGTTTGGAAAAGACACCCTGCTTTTCGCGGACGGCCTGAGCACGAACCTGATGGTTTGTGATTTCGAAGGAAACCTGGTGGAGGAGATCTCCACCCCGCTTCCCGAACCACGGAAGGTGACCAACTCGGACCTCAAGAGCTGGCGGGACCGCTATGCCGAGATGATGCGGTCGCGCAATCCGGACTGGTTCAACCGCTTCGGCAAAGTCATTACCAACTACAAAAAATCCATCTACGGCAAACACCCCATCCTGAGTGAGTTGAGACAGACACCGGGGGGAAATATCTTCATCACAGGGGCGCGGGATGAGGACAACACCGTCAACACCTACTGGCTCCTGGACAGCGGCGGCAAAAAACTGGCGACCCTTAACACCAGCGCCCAGGGCGTCTGGATCGCTCAGAACTTTATATTCTACGGCCTGGTCAATGAGGATTTTGAAGTGACTGTAAAGGCATTTAGAAGATCGGGAAGCGAGCAGGAAGACCTAAAGATACTCGGGAAGCTCGCTCCAGTTGGATAGCCCCGGTTTATCTACCTGCCTGACTCTCTGCATTGCAGGCTGATACTTGTGAGGCCATGTTCAAGGCAGTAAATCCATCGCTAATCGACATCTCGGTTTGACATTCTTTCGGATATTAATAAGAATCCAAGGGCGGTTATCTCATAATGAGGAGCAATTATATGCCTAGGACTATTCAATTATATCTTCTGATGTTGATATCATGCATTCTCGTTTTTTCTGCCTGCAGCCAGAAGACCCACGACCTGGAGGCTGCCTTAACCAGTCTGAGTACAGACGAGCTGGCCGCAGACGTGGAGGTTCTCGCATCGGATGAATTCGAAGGCCGGTTCCCCGCTTCACCGGGTGAGGAGAAGACCATCGAGTATATCCAATCGGAATTCAAGAAAGTGGGGCTTAAACCCGGGAACGGGGACAGCTATTTCCAGGACGTGCCGATGGTGGAGATCACCGCCACCTCCGCGACAGATCTCGAGATCACAGGAGGGGAAAAGCCCCTCAGGTTCCGGATCAGAGACGACTTTGTGGGAGTGACTCTCCGGGTTCAGGAAAGGGTGACGGTCGCGGATTCCGAAATGATCTTTGTCGGCTACGGGATCGTGGCGCCCGAATATCGGTGGAACGACTATGAGGGGCTCGATGTCAAAGGAAAGACCGTGGTCATGCTGGTGAACGACCCGGGATTTGCCACTCAGGACCCCGATTTTTTCAATGGCAGGGCCATGACCTATTACGGCCGCTGGACCTACAAGTACGAGGAGGCGGCCCGGCAGGGAGCGGCCTGCGCCGTCATCATCCATGAAACGGAACCGGCCGCGTACGGCTGGGGAGTGGTGCAGAAAGGCTGGACCGGGCCCAATTTCAGCCTCGTCACCGAAGACGGCAACGCCTCTCGGTGCGCTGTAGAATCCTGGATCACTCTGAACACTACCCAGGCTATCTTCGAGGCCGCGGGCCAGGATTACGACGCACTCAAGAAGTCTGCGGAGCAGCCCGGCTTCCAGGCCGTCCCCCTGGGCTTGAAGGCCAACCTCGTCTTGGACAACCGCATCAAAGACTCCGTGTCCCGGAATGTCATCGGGCTCCTGCCCGGTTCCGATCGCAAGGATGAGTACATCATATACACTGCGCACTGGGATCACTTCGGCAGGGACCCGGCCCTGGAAGGGGACCAGATCTTCAACGGCGCCCTGGACAATGCCACAGGCACTGCAGCGCTGATCGAGCTGGCCGAAGCCTTTCAGAAACTGGGCCCCCCTCCTTCGCGGTCCATCCTGTTCCTGGCAGTCACGGCCGAGGAGCAGGGGCTTCTGGGCTCGGATTTCTATGCCACCAATCCCATCTATCCGCTCACCAAGACCGCAGCCGTTATCAATATGGACAGCCTGAACATCTACGGACGCATGAAAGACATCCGCATCGTAGGGTATGGGCAGTCCGAGCTGGACGACTACGTGAAAGCCTATGCCCAGGAAGTGGACCGGGTGGTCCTACCCAATGCGACCCCGGAAAAGGGCTCTTTCTTCCGCTCCGACCACTTCCCCTTTGCCAAGCAGGGTGTGCCGGCCCTGAGCGCCGGTTCCGGCATCCAGCATATCGAAAAGGGAGAGGAATGGGGACTAGCCCAGCAGGAACAGTACATCCGGGACAAGTACCACAAGCCTTCGGATGAGTACGATCCCGACTGGGACCTGAGCGGTGCTTTGGAAGATCTGCACATGTACTTCACGCTGGGATACCGCTTGAGCATGGAATCCGTCTTCCCCAACTGGAAAGAAGGCAGCGAATTCAAGGCCAGGCGGGATGCGGCCATGGACGCGGTCGGTATAGTAGATTGATCTGCACACCCTGATCTGAGTGATCGCCGCCCTCTGCCTGAATGGTCAGAGGGCGGATTGAATAATCCGGATGCAGGTTGAGTAGAATCAAGTGAGAACAAAACGATGGATGGGCTGATAATAGTTCTTGCGATCGGAATCGTGGGCGCCGTCCTACTCTTCACCTATCTTTTTTCTCTGGAACGTACGAAAAAGATGAAGGCCTATGCTGCAGCGCGGGGTTGGGATTTCACTCCAGACAAAGACAAGGGATTGAGCGGCCGGTACCCGGCCTTCAAGTGCCTGAGCCGGGGCCACAGCCGTTGGGCTTACAATATCATGCAGGGCAGCCGGGACGGGCGGGATGTGACCGCATTTGATTATCACTATGTGACAGGTCACGGAAAAAACAGGCAGGTCCATAACCTCTCCGCGCTCGTCATCCAGAGTCCGCTTGCCCTCAAACCGCTCTATATCCGGCCCGAGAATATCTTTGACAAGGTCTCGGATTTTTTTGGAATGGATGACATCGATTTCGAGTCGGCGGAATTCAGCCGGAAGTTCTTTGTGAAGTCCCCGGAAAAACGCTGGGCCTACGATGTGATTCATCAGCAGATGATGGCCTACCTGCTCGAAGCACCCAGCTTCCACATCCAGCTCGATGCTGCGGCTGTCATGGTATGGCGCAGCAAGCGGTTCAGCGAACAGGATTTCGAGGAAGCCTTTGTCTTGATCCAGGGCATCCTGGAGCGGCTTCCCGGCTATGTCAAAAAGCGGCTTGAGGATACCGCCGTCCAAACAGGCGACTGACCACAGGAGGGACCATGGAAGCACTGTACGTTCTTTTCGGGCTGACACTCCTCATATTGATCTGGATCATCAGCATCTACAATTCGCTGGTCAGGCTGCGCCAGCACCTCAAAGATTCCTGGGCCGGGATCGAGACGGAGCTCAGGAGGCGGTATGACCTGATCCCCAACCTGGTCGCGACCGTCAAGGGGTATGTGGCCCATGAGAAGCAGGTGTTCGAGACCGTTACCGAAGCCCGGACCCGCGCGGTGAGCTCCTCCGGGTCCCCTGCCAGCCAGGCCAGGGACGAGAATGTGCTGGTACAGGGATTGCGGAGCCTCTTTGCCGTGTCCGAGGGCTACCCGGAACTGAAGGCAAGCGTGAATTTCCTGGAACTGCAGAGGGAGCTGGCCAACACCGAGGACCGCATCCAGGCGGCCCGCCGCTTCTATAACGGCAACGTGCGCGATCTCAACACGCGGATCGAGGTCTTCCCCTCCAACCTCATCGCCAACCTGTTCAGCTTCAAGCAGGCGGAATATTTCGAGATCGAAGAGGTCGGAGTAGCCCGTGCCCCCAAAGTGGATCTGTCCCGGCAAGAGGATTCCGGGTCTGAATGATCCAGACTATTTTTTGATCTTTTCCAACTCTTCTTTCAGCACCTTCATCAGCTTCTTGACAAGGTCCGATGTTTCGTCTATCTCTTCCCCACCTGTGATCTTGATGCTGAACGAATCCTTGTCTTCATCATAATCGGTCGTGACTTCATAGCCCTCGGGAAGGTTTTCCTTCAGCCTCTTGACCACCTTCTGGAAGGCATCCTTGTGTTCTTCGCCGAGCTCGCCCCGAAAATAGATGGAGAATGTGCCCTCGTCATCGAGCAGTCCAATGGCGTGGCTTCCCTTCTTATCCACAATATAGATATCTTTTTTAGCTTCACCCGATTTCTTGTGTCTCATCTCGACATGAACCGGTGCTTTATGGAGCCGGTAGCTATACCTATACGCATGTTCACTCTTGGATCGCTCTTCCAGCCGCTCGTTCATCTTCGCTATCACCTTCTCGATCCGCTCCAGTAGCTCCTTTTTCTCGGTG
>JAUWTO010000095.1 GCA_030614685.1 Candidatus Aminicenantota bacterium | reverse complement strand
AGATCGAGGCCGTGATGCTGCGCAAGAAGCTGCTCATCAAGGACATCGAGGAGCTGATCGAGGAGAGAGGAGAGGCCGAGGTCCTGTACTAGTTTTTATTGACAAAAGTATCTGGGGGGGGGCAACCACTGCCAGGATCTTGATGGATGTGTACCTCTCCCTGCTAGAGATCGAATGAGACGTCGGTGAGGACTTCCACCCCTGAAAAAGACCTGTGGATGCGGTGCATCTTGAGCCGCATGACGATCGCGGGAAATATACCAGAGCCCTCCCCGGTGTCTACCCCTGTTCGATCCTTAGATACATTAACCCTGGAGATGTTTGACATTGCCTGAAAAATTTATGTAACATGGCCATATATTTGATATAGGAAGTTTGGGTTCTTTACGAGCATAGCATCAAGAATCAGGATCATGTTTCTGTTACCACTCAAGGGCGGTAGCCTATCTATTCTATAAGGCCGCCCCACATCCGGTACGGAAACAACGGAAAGGAGTCAAGGGATCATGCCATTTAAGTTAAGCATAACCAAAGAAGACGAGCCCGAATGGCACCAGGAATACACTTATGATAAAGACACGATCACGATCGGTCGAGACATCAACAGCGACCTCCAGCTGGAGGGCACCAAGAGTGTCGTGAGCAGGCACCATGCCCAGATCAAGCTGCAGGGGGACATGTATCAGATCCAAGACCTGAACAGCCGCAATTTCACCTTCCTGAACGATGAAAAAATCAAGGCAGGTGCCGATTACGACCTCAAGAACGGCGACATCATCCGGGTCTGTGATTTTCACATGCAGTTTTCTGGCGTTGAGCAGGAAAAGGCCAAATATACCGAGAGAACCATCCTGGATTACCCCAATCCGTTCCTTCAGGATGCAGTCCAGCTCAGCACCCTGTTCAAACAGATCTGTACCAAGTATGACCAGGAAGACATGGACCGGAAGGAAGAGGCCCTGCAGGAAGCGTTCCAGGGACTGCTCTCCAACATCCAGATGCACACGGCTCTGGAGATCCTGGGCCAGGCACTACAAACGGGGCGTCCACTTGCCCCCCCTCCGACGGAAGAATTGGGGGAGAAAGTCGAGCTCTCTGCGTCTGAGGAACAAGGGCTGCTGGATATGCTCCTGGACTTTTTTGTTAAGATGATCCAGGCCCGCAGGCAGTTCCGGATGGAGTTCATCGGCGAGACCATGATCAAGTCCGCCAAGACGTTTTCGATCTATAGTTGTACGCCGGAGGAGTTGAAGAGCTTCCTGTTTGATCCGAGCCTCCCCCCGGAGGAGTCTCCCAAGAGGATGGCACAGCTCAAGAGCCTGGTGGATGAGCTGATGCTGCATCAGATCTCTCTCCTTGACGGCTATAAATCCAGTGTGAGTTCCGGCAGCAGACAGATCATTGAACGGTTCGATCCGGGAGCAGTCAAAAAGCAGTTGGCCGAAAAAAAGAGTTTCATCGCCGGCCTGATTCCTCTGTTCACTGCCCTGAAGCTCGTGGATCAGTATGCTGGGATTCACCGCGAACTGGCTCAGGAGGATCAGAGCATCATCGAGAAGAAGTATTACCGACCCAGTTATGTGAAGCGCTACAACCACTGTATGGAGGCCACCCTCAGGGATGACACACCTCCTCCCGGAAAAAAAGAAAAAGAATCGGACGACTAAATCAGAATGTATGAGGAAAACAACATGAAAAAGTCATGTCTGGAATCTGTCATTGGAGCGCGGGTATGCATCTCTTGTGGATTGACAGCGCTTGTGCTCCTCTTAGCCGCGTGCGGAGGGACCAAGCAGATCAATCTCAATCTACAGGGAACCCAGGAAATGAACAAGCAGCAGTCCTGTGTGATCTATGTGTATCAGCTGCGCACGGATACCAACTTCATGAATGCTTCACTCGAATCTTTCTGGGAGCAGGGGCGTGAGAGTTTTTCGGACGACATCGTCGAAGAACGCAAGTACCAGCTGGTTCCCGGTGAAACCCGGACCGATCTCCTGACCCTCAAAGAGGACACGGTGTATCTTGGGGCGGTAGGGGACTTCAACGAACCGGACAAGGAAGGCTGGCGACAGGTCTATTCCCTGGAGAAAAAGGCCCCCAAGCAGCTCTACATCGTCATCGGGTACAACCGGCTTGACATCCAATAAATAAACCTGGGGCATTGCCCCCGGCGGAACGCCGAAAGGAAATCACATGTCACAGAATCGAAAAGTGGTATGGTTTGAAGGGATGAATCTCGATCCTCATCATTTCCAGCAGTGGGACCGCTTTCACACATCGGCTCTTGCCTCCCGGATCCGATCGGTCGCCCACTATGACTGGGGGCTGCTCGAGATCGAGGTGGACAAGGATGCCTTGGTCAATGGCCAGTTTCATCTCCTGCGCTGCAGGGCGGTCACTCCCGACGGTCTGGCCTTCAATATCCCGGCTGATGATCCCGCCCCCAATTCGCGGGCCATCCAGGATCATTTTGCGGCCACCGAGAAGGACCTGGGCGTGTTCCTGGCCATACCCGTGGAGCGGGAGCGCGGCAGCAACTGTCGGCTGGAGGGAGACCCGGGTGGCAGAGAGACACGGTTCATCTTCCAGAAAAGTTTGGTGATGGATGACAACAGCGGAGCGGACGAGCGGGAGATCGGGGTGGGGCGGACGAACATCCAGATCCGTTTCACCGGCGAATCCCATGAAGACTTCAGCACGCTCAAGATCGCGGAGATCGTGCGCACGCAGGACGGGAGCTTTGCCCTGAGCAAGAACTTCATCCCCACCTGCCTGACCATCGATGCTTCCGAGAATCTCATGGCCATCACACGCCGATTGTTGGAGCTCTTGATCACAAAAAGTGCAACACTCGGATCCGGCCAGCACTTCAAGGGACAGACTACCTATACATCTCGGGACATCACGCTGTTCTGGGCGCTCCAGACGCTCAACATGAACATCCCCCTGCTCAACCACTACCATACCATCTCCAAGGGACACCCGGAGTCCCTGTACCTCGGGCTGCTGGCCCTGGCGGGTCAGTTGACCACGTTTTCACCCGAGCTCAACATACATCCACGTGAGCTGCCCACCTATGACCACAACGATCTAGGCAAATGCTTCAACCTGCTCGACGACAAGATCCGTACACTGCTCGACAGCATCGCTCCCTCTGCCAATTACCTCAATATCCCCTTGGAGAAAAAGAGCGAATCCCTGTATCAGACTCAGGTGAGCGATCCCAAGGTCTTTCAAGAAATGAAGATCTTCCTGCGGGCCAGTGGGAACCTGCCCGAGAAGAAGATGATCGATGAGATCCCGACCAACCTGAGGATCGCATCTCCCGACCAGATCAATGCGGTGTTGAGCAGCTTTCAGACGGCATTGGCGCTCAAGTATACCTCTGTTCCCCCTTCAGTCCTGCCCATGACTGAGGGGAGCTACTACTTCCAACTACAGGCGATCGGCCCCTTCTGGGATGCCATCAGCGCCAGCCGGGCCTTCTCGGTCTTCATCCCCAGCGATCTGAAGGGCATTGTCATCGAAGCCGTCGCCGTCTAAAAAGAAGGATAATCCGATGAATACCACAGATACTGTGATTCAGAAGGTGAGGAGAACAGACAAGAAGAGCCTCATGGAGGTCTGCTCCGGAGGTTTTGCTCTGATCCTCAAACTGCGCGACACGAGTGAATACGGCGATCCCGAGCTGCTGCGCCAGCGCATACTGGACCTCCTGGGCCGGATCGAACATGATGGCAAGGAGGGAGGCATCGAATACGACGATATCCATCAGGCGATGTTCGCTCTGATCGCCTTTCTGGACGAGACAATCATCGCATCCGGATGGATTCACAAAGATGTCTGGTTGACCAAGCCTCTCCAGTTGGAATTTTTCAACAGATTCGACGCCGGCCAAGAATTTTACAATCGGCTGGAAAATCTCCGGCAGAGGGCTCATTACCATGGAGATCTGCTGGAGATCTACTATTTCTGCATGGCGTTGGGATTCAAGGGGAAGTATCAGCTGGTCGAGCGGGAAAAACTGAGGGCGATCATCGAGGGAACCTATTCGGATCTCAGGCAGCTGAAGAAAAGGTCCTCGGAGATCTTGTCTCCACACGGGGAAAGAAAAGAGGAATTCATCGAGGTCATGACCCGAGAGGTTCCCATCTGGGTCGTACTGGTGACTGCCTTTGCGCTGGGTTTTTTCTTTTATCTCGCCATGACCTTTCTCATAGGCGGGGCCGCCAGCCGGACTCTCGATCTTATCAGCAGGATAATTTGATGACAGTCATTCGGTTCGAGGTGATGTCGCTTCAGTGGGATTATGAGCGTGCTTGTGTGAAAGGTGACGGATGAAAATACTTATGCTGCTTGTAAAGAATAAAAAAATGCTGGGCGGAGTGGGCTTCATCCTCTTGATCCTCCTCATCCTGCGGGGCGGGGCGATCCTGAGGATGAGCATGAACACGCGCCTCCTGATCATCATCATCCTCCTCTTCGTGGGGGTCCTTTATCTTCAGATCAGGGCGATCCGGGCCCGACGTGGGGCCTCTATGCTGGAGCAATCTATCCAGGCTCAGGCCGATCAGCAGAAGATGGGCATGCGGCCGGAGAAGCGGGAAGAGATCGACAGCCTGAAAACGGAGTTAAGCGCTGCCATCGAGACCCTGAAAAAAACCAAGCTGGGGCGGGGCCGCAGCGGCACCTCGGCCCTGTATGCGCTCCCCTGGTATATGTTCATCGGACCGCCGGCTGCCGGGAAGACCACTGCTATCATCAATTCCGGGCTGGAGTTTCCATACGGCTCGGACATCAAAGGCGTGGGAGGAACCCGCAACTGCGATTGGTTCTTTTCCAACTCCGCCATCCTGCTCGATACCGCAGGCCGTTACACCACTGAAGAGGATGACCGGGAGGAATGGCAGGCGTTCCTCGATATCCTCAAAAAATACCGGAAACGCCGCCCCATCAATGGCGTTTTGATCGGCGTGGCCCTCACCGATCTGGTGGGAGCCAGTTCTGACGACATTGAATTCCATGCCAAAAACATCCGTCGCCGCATCGAGGAACTGGTCCAGAGGCTGGGAGTCCGGTTCCCGGTCTATCTGGTATTCACGAAATGCGACCTGCTCCAGGGGTTCGTCGAGCTCTATGAGAACATGAGCCGCAGGGAACGCGAACAGATCTGGGGATCCACCTTTTCCCGGGAACAGAGGACACAGGACCCCAGGGAGCTCTTCAACCAGGAGTTCGAGGTTCTGCTGCGCTCGCTGTACGATTTCCGGTTGAAACGGCTGAGCGGGCCGACCAAGTCGGAACTCCGGAACAAACTCTATATATTTCCCATGGAGTTTGCATCCATCAAGGACAGCCTGGGCTATTTCATAAGCATGCTGTTCCAACCGAATCCCTATCAGGAAAATCCGTTTTTCCGCGGCTTCTACTTCACCAGTGGGACGCAGGAAGGCGTGCCCATCGACCTGGTGATCCAATCCGTTGCCAGGCAGTTCGACCTGCCGGCGGGTATGCTCAGTGAGCCCGAGGTTGAGAAGAAGAGCTACTTCATCAAGAAGCTGTTCACGGATGTTATCATCCCTGATCAGAACATGAGCATGCAGACCTCGGGAGCTGCTGTGCGGCGAAACCTCTTCCGCATCGGTATGGTGGCGATCTCCGCGCTGGCACTGGGGGTGTTCATCCTCGGTGTCATGCAGGGTTTCATACGCAGCCGGGTGGAGCTGAGCGGGGTTAAAAGCTCGTCCGCTCTGATGGAAAATGTGCGTTGGGATTCCAGCGCCTCCCTGGTCTCGAATTTTACCTACCTGGACCGCCTGCGGGAACAGCTGGTGCGGCTGATGGAACACGAAGATGGTCCGCCTGTCGCTCGGCTGGGAATGTACCGCGGCAACACGGTCCTGCCCCCGGCCCGGGAGCTGTATTATGATAGGTTTAAATTCTTTGCCGAGAGGATCCTCTACCGCGGACTGCTCCAGAAGCTCGTGGATTACGGGACCGGCGCATCCTACCCACCGGGGAAGGTCAAGGATTATCTCCGCGCCTATCTCCTGATCAGCTCTGAGATCGCACGCTTGGAGGAAGATCCCTCCTACCGCGAGTTTCTCCAACAGCACTTCCTGGCCATCCTTGATGAGACCTATGCCCCTCCCGCGGTTCCCGAGAGCAAGTATGTGGAGCTGCGGCCCTTGATGGAGCGCCAGGTCCAATTCTATGTGGCAAACCTGGGGAAGAAGGGCGTCCCAGGTTATGAGAGCGATTCCCGCCTGATCAGCCAAGTCCGGAACGCTATTCTGTTGAACGAGAGGGACAGCATCGAGAGCGTGTATGCTGAGCTGAAATACGATCCCCGTGCGGCTCAGTACTCCTACATCACCTTGACCAATGCCATAGGAGACCGGCATGATGACCTGGTCACAAGTTCTACCAGGGTAGCCGGTATCTTCACCAAAGAGGGCTATGAAGAGTTCTTCGAGAAGGCCGTGTACGAGCGCCTCAATCGCATGGGCAGGGAAGACTGGGTCATGGGCGAGATCGGACCCCAGACAGGCGCCGAACAGCAGAACATAGAGGAACTCGCGCGGGAGATAAAACGCCTGTATTTCAGGGAATACGCGGAGCAGTGGTGGGAATTCCTGCGCGCCGTGGAATTCAAACCGTTCGACAACCTCTTGAAGGCCACCAATGCGCTGAAAACTTTCGGGGACCAGGATGAGTCTCCCATGGTCAAACTGATTGAAACGGTATCCGCACAGACCCAATTTGTGGCCATGGCAGGTGAGGCTGGTGGACTCCTGGACAAGAGCACGGAAAAGATCGGAGATCTCTTGCGGGCAGAGGAGAGCGCCTCTATCTACGATCAGCAGCTGATGAGCGAGCTGACCCTGGCTTTTCAAGATATTCATGCGCTGAGCCCTACTCCGGGAGAGGGGGCGTCAGAAGTGCTTTCCGGGATCCTGGGGCAGTATATCGCGGTCAGCAGCCTGCTGGAATCCATGCTGGACGATCCGGAGACCAAGTCCAAGGAGTATGCGGCCAAGGTTCTCATGGACGGTTCGGGCGAACTTCCCCTGGCCGTGACGGCCATCCGACTCAACCTGAGCAAGCTCGACTCCGATGCCCGACGTGCCATGTTCGAGCAGCCGCTCATCCAGGTCTGGCAGTCACTGCTGGAGGATGCCCAAAAGGAACTGAATTCCCTGTGGGCAGCCAAGGTCTATGAAGAGTACCAGAATAAGCTGGAGAGCTATTACCCTTTCAACCGGGAAGGCCGGGACGCCACTATCGCAGATGTCGAGGCCTTTTTTAAGCCGGATGCCGGCATCTTATGGGGCTTCATCGAAGAAGACCTGGCGCCTTTCATCAACCGGGACGACTGGACCTCCATGACTTGGGAGGATAAGGGGATCGAGCGGTCTGCGGCTGCTCTCGAAGCTCTGGTCAAGGCGGAGACCATTCGGGAGGACCTCTTCGATCAGGGCGGGTTCCCCATCAATTTCCGCATGCAGCCCGATGGATACACGACCGTGTCGGGCTCGGTGCCCTTTGTCATCAAGATCGAGATGAGCGTTGACGGCGCTCAGCAGTCCTATGAGATGGGACACAAGCGGTTCCAGGAGTTCTTCTGGCCCCGACAGGATGGCTCCCCGGGAGCCCGTCTGCAGATCCTCATGCGGGAAAAGCGTGTGGAACCGCCGGCCAAGGAATATCTGGGGGCCTGGGGATTTTTCCGCCTTCTGGAGGAGGCGGAGATCACGCCTGAGGCGTCTTCATCGACCGCGTACAGAGCCTCCTGGGAATTCTCCCACAGCCAATACAAACTCAAAGTCGTTTATCGGCTCCAGGCCCGGAGTGTGGCCAATCCCTTCAAAAACCTCAGGGAATTTTTCATGTTTGTCTGTCCCGCTCAACTGGACTGATAGGATGCACAGTGAGCATATGAACACGTTTTATTATCAGGTTTCCTGTTTCGGAAAGCTGCCCCGCTTCGGAGACTTTGTCCGCTTCAACTCGGGGGGCTCTGAAGTCCGGGCTTTCGAGCTCTGGATCCAGGAGGGCCTCTATTATGCTCAGAAACACTATGACCGGGAATGGAATGACGTCTACCAGCACTCTCCCGAATACCAATTCCTGTTCAATCCCAATGGGACCGACAGATTCCTGTTGGGGGCGCTCCGTCCCAGTCATGATAAGAGCGACCGGAAATACCCCTTCATAGTCACCCTGCGGATCGGGAAAGACCTGACGGACGGAGCAGATGTATTCGCGTATTTCCCTGTCATGCTCAGCCAGTTCCTGCAGCAGACAGCACCTGTGCTGGACCAGGCTGATCAGGCGCTGACTCCCCAGGATCTCGCGAATGAGGCGGAGCAGCTGAATGAGGCCGTCGCAGTCGACATGGAGGAGGCTCTGGGACAGTTCAAGGATTTTCTTCAGGGCACAAGCCTGGCACAGTTCTGGGAGGATGTGTTGGGGAGAGCTGACGATCCCCGACGGTTCCGATTGATCAAGAACCTGTCGGAGATCCTGCTTCCCTTAAGGGGGAACCCCACCCTGCCGCTGACCCTGGGGCTGCGGTTCCCATTGGGACAGAATGGCGCATCCGTCCATCGAGAGGTCTGCTTCTGGATACTGGCGGTTGCTCGGATGCTGGGAGATTCTCCTCTGGCTCCCAATGCCTTCTGGGGAAGCCGGGGTGAAGGAACAGAGCGGTTCCTTTTCCTGTATTTGCAGCCGCCGTCCTCGAAAAACATGATCCAGCTGGTGAGGCCTAGAGTGGAAAACGATGCGGTCTGTCACCTGGAAGAAGAAGGCAAAGACATCTCACCGGAGGCCGCCCTGTCAGGCCTGTCTCCGGAACTGCGATCGGCATTTTTAGAGGGACAGACTTCGCTGAGTGATTTTTTAGGACTCTTATGATGTTTTCCAGTATAAAAAGATCACAAAAATTTGCATT
>JAUWTO010000350.1 GCA_030614685.1 Candidatus Aminicenantota bacterium | reverse complement strand
GCGGCCAGGTCCCTGCCAAGTTGGAATCCAAGGAAGAGAAGCGAATAGAATCAAAGAGTCCAGATCAAGACGAGACTTGAGCGCCGATGCAAAAGCTCTATTAGCCTGGATAATTCACGAGTCGAGGTTGCGGCAGATGGAAGGCCTGGAGGGCGAAGCTGTGGTTTACCACCGCGAGACCCGACATAACGCATCAGATGCCGTGAGATCGGCTCGCTCGGAGAGGAAAAAATGTCGATCCTATTTGTGTGCTCACTGAAAAAACTCAGGTAACCCATTGATATTACATTTATTACGTGAAATATCGACATTTTTTATGAATTATTCAGGTTAGCAGCAGGAGCAGTCGGGCTCGCTGCCCCGAAGCATGCCGTAGATGATGGCGGTGGCGCAGCCGACCCCGGCATCGACGGTGAGCGCCTCGTATTGGCAGTTGTTGACGCAGGCCCCGCATTCGATGCAGCGGTCCTTGTCTATGATGAGGGCTTTTTTGTCCCGCATCTCGAACACGGCGCGGGGGCAGACCTCGAGGCAGCGGCGGCAGCCGGTGCATTTCTCCAGATCGTACTCGAGGGTGACGACGTTTTTGAGGTATTTCACAGCATCCCCCATGTGGTCAGCTTGTACAGGATGAGGAGGACCCCGGAGATGGAGACCGCTGCGATGTAGATCGGGATGGAGATGCGAAGCTCTTTCTTTACGCCTGAGATGTTGGTGAAGGTCGTGGCCCCCGTGAGATTGAGGGCCAGGTAGGAGCTGAGGGCTGGGAAGAGCAGGTAAGCGGCAGCCAGGAGCCAGGGGTTGTGGTGTAAGGCCGGGTAGATCAAGGGAAAGCCGAGCGCGAACATGATCGTGCTGAAGAGCAGGCCCTTGAGCGCGAAGGACCGGAACGGGATGTAGGGGAGGAAGAGCGGGACCAGGAGGGCGCCGATCAGCACCGAGACCAATCCCAGGAACAGGAAAGGGAGCCCGAGAAAAATTAGATCCTGAAACAGGATTCCCTGCCTCTGGAGCCCGAAGAAGGCTAGGAGTACCAGGGAAGGGACGAAGAGTTTCTTGAAGGCGGGGTTGAGCTCCATGGGGGTGAGGATGAGCCGGGAGAGGAGGGGAAAGCGGACGGCCCGCATCTCGGGTGTGGCTTGGAAGCCGGCCTGGATGTAGGCCTTTATGTCGCGGGCGCGGACCGGCCCAAAAAACACACGGAAATCCGTGGACTCCTGGATGATGTGGGCATGGACACCGGGGGCACCTAGCTGGGGCAGGATGATCCGGCGGTGCGAGACGATCTTTCCCAGTTCGACGGAGCGGATGCGTTTTACGATCTCGACGGTGCCGAAAGTGCCTTTGCCGGCCGCGCACCAGACATTGATGCCGTCGGTGTCGATGACCAGGATCCAGGCGTTAAGCCCGGCCAGTTCACGGCGCAGGGAGTCGAAGCTGAGCTTGTAGTTGGCCGTGACCATGACTGGGGATTCTGCATGGGGGCGGCCCACGGCGTAGAGACCCGGCTCTATCCGGTACCGCATCCGGAGGCTGGTGGTGCGGGCCCTGAAGCGGCCGATGCGGTCTGCGCGGGACCACTCGGTCTTGACCTGCAGGACTTTGCCCTGTGGATGATCGAGACAATCTGCCACCCAAGGCTCGGACTGGGCCTCCGGGGGAGAGAGGAAAGGGGCTCCTCCGCAGCAACTTTCGGTCGTCATCGTATGTTTATTTCAGTAGGCTTTGCCTCTGGGCAGTATAGCATAAACATAGAGGACCCTGGTTTCCTTTTCCGGTGTGAACAGAATCCTCCAGCTGCCAATCCTCAACCGGTAATCTCCTTTGAGCGGACCCGTGAGCGCCCGAACGCTGTTATGGTGGAGCGGAATCTCGGCAGCCACCAGTGCGCGGAGGGCGGCCTTGATCCGCTGCCTGGCTTTTTTATCCAACAGCAGATACTGCTTTTCCGCTGAGGGTTTTATCTCAATCGTCCAGTTCATCCAGGGATTTCCCTTTGACGCGGTCCGCCACTTCCTGTTTTCCCTGTTTTATGGCTTGGACCCAATCGGGCCTGGCCAGGAGTTCCAGGGTCTCCTGATGCCGCAGGATGTAGTCATCGACCAGTTCCGCAAAAATGTCTTTCATCTCTCTTCGTTCCACGCTCGCAATGATCTTCAGGATGTCTCGTTTTTCTTTTGCGATTCTCACGGTGGTCGTTTCCATTTGGGCCTCTCTGTATAGTAGTCT
>JAUWTO010000292.1 GCA_030614685.1 Candidatus Aminicenantota bacterium | reverse complement strand
CTACTTGATCTTCGTTCCTTCTATTTCAATGCCCATGCTGAGGATATTGATATGACATATGGCGTAATGGCCCTCATCGTCCTTCGCAAACCTGATCTCGAAGTCCTGTCCGTCAGAGGCCACTGCAGTGAATTCAAACTCAGCGCCTTCAACCGGTTCACAGACGGCGGGATCTCCATCGCCGGAATCGATCCAGAGAGCGCCCTCGGTGATATGAAAAGTCAGCATTAGCACATCCCCTCCCATGTCGGTCATGTCGAATTCGTAGTCACCCAGGATGGGGGCATACTTTTTCTCGAGGGCAGTGTCTGACTTTTCCTGGGCAACAGAAACCGGACCGGACACCAGAATCGCCGCCAGCAGGCAAACAAGCATCAAAACAACTCTTGTACGTGTAAATAATTTCATGTTCACTCCTTTTCGAATGCAGGATAACCGATTCTTGAGGTCAAATCAATTCATTGGTAGGGGAAGTCTACTCATTCCGCAAGGCACCCACAGGATCGGCCTGGGCCGACTTTATGGACTGGTAGCTCACGGTAAGCGTCGCGATCAAAAGCGCCGCACCCCCCGCTATCAGGAAGACGGCGATCCCCATGTGCGTCCGGTAGGCGAAATTATGCAGCCACCTGTTCATGGCGACGTAGGCCACAGGCCAGGCGATGAGGTTGGCCAGCAGCACCCAGCGCACAAATTCCCTGGAGAGCAGCAGGGTGATCTTTGATACGGAGGCGCCCAGCACCTTGCGGATCCCGATCTCCTTGGTACGCTGCTCCGCTGCGAAGGCGGCCAGGCCGAAGAGCCCCAGGCAGGCTATGATGATGGCCAAAACCGCAAAGGAGCTGAATATCTCCCCCATCCTCTGCTCCGTGAGGTAGGCCCGCTCGAACACCTCATCGAAGAACGAGTAGCTGAAGAGATAGCTCGGGCTGATCCGCTTCATCACCCCCTCCACATAGGCAAGAGTGGTAGGGATATCGGCCGCCTTGATCTTTATGGCGATCTGGGAGAAGCTGCTCGGATTATAAAAGACATAGAGCGGTTCGATGGGGCGGTGCAGGGAATGCAGGTGGAAGTCCTTAAGGACCCCCACGATGGTCCCGGGTCTCCCGCCCAAGTGTGTCATCTTCCGGCCGATCACAGTGTCCCACTCGGCGACCTTGACGGCGGTCTCGTTGACCAGGAAAGCCCCCCCCTCATCTGAGGAAAACTCCCTCGAGAAATTCCTGCCTTCGACGATCTCCAGACCAAAGAGCCCGACGTAGTCGCTGTCCGCCATGTTGTAGTAGATGGGGATGGGTTCGTCAGGATTACGGCCGGTCCAGTCCCGGGAGGTGAACGTGTCGATGTCATTGGGCAGGCGGTGCGCGGCCGAGACGGCCGTAATGCCCGGATTCCGCAGCAGCTCCGTCTTTATGGCCTCTATGTTCCGGCGGACAGACCTGTCCCTTACGGGCAGGGTGATGATCTGTTCCCTGCTGTAGCCCATGTCCGCCTGCTTCACGAAATCGAGCTGCTCCCTCACGGTCAGTGTGCAGACGATGAGGAAAATGGAGATCGAGAACTGGACCAGGACCAGGACGTTTCGCAGGGCCGAACCCTTGGCGCTGCGGGTGAAGGACCGGCTCAAGACGGTCATCGGCTTGAAACCGGAGACACTGAGGGCGGGATAGCTGCCGGCGAAGAGCCCCACAAAGAGGACGATCGCCACCAGCCCGAAAAAGAGCTGAGGGTTGGCCACCGGGTTGAAGCTGAGCTGCCTCTCTACCAGGCGGTTGAAGGCCGGCAGGGCAAACTTTATCAAGATGAGGGCAAGCCCCATCGCCAGGAATGCCGTGGCCAGGGACTCGCCCAGGAACTGCATGATCAGCTGTCCCCTGCGGGCGCCGACCACCTTGCGCATCCCCACCTCTTTGCCCCGCCGGATGGAGCGGGCGGTCGCCAGGTTCATGTAGTTGACACACGCGATCAAAAGGATGAGGAAGGCGACCGAGGTGAACAGGAGCACGTACTTCATGTCGTTGTTGACACTGATCTCCTGCAGCCGGTGGGAGTGGAGGTGGATCTCGGTCACGGGCTGGATCTCAAAGATCGTCGGAAAGGGTTCCTTCATCCCGGCCTGTACGAACAGGGGCCTCTCGATCACAGGGTGGATCTTGCTCTCGAAGGCTGCCGGGTCGGTCCCCTCCCGCAGCAGCACGTACGTGTAGCAGAAGTTGGAACCCCAGCTCGTGATGTCGTTACCATAGATCCGGAAGTAGGCCGCATACGGGGCCACGACATCCATCACAAAATGGGAATTGTCCGGCATGTTTTCGAAAACACCGGACACGACAAAGTTGTCGCGGGAATTGACGGCCAGGACCTTTCCCATTGGGTCTTCGTCCCCGAAATACTTCTCGGCCGCCTTTCTGGACAGCAGGATGGCGGCAGGGTCTTCCAGGGCCGTCCCGGGATCGCCCTTTATGAAAGGAATGGAGAATATCTTAAACGTCTCGGTTTCCGCCCAGAAGAACTCCGCCTCGAGGAAGTGTTCCTGGTCGTAGGACACCAGGAAGCTCGTGCTCCGGATGATCCTGGCGGCGGCTTCCACCTCGGGGAGTTTTTCCTTCAGGGCCGGGCCCAGTGGTGGCGGGGTAAAGGCGCGGCTTTCCCTCACCACCCGGTACATCCGGTCGGCATTCTCATGGTATCTGTCGAAGCTCAGCTCGTGCTGAACATAGAGGGCGATCAGGATGAAGGCCGTCAGGCCCACGGCCAGGCCGAATATGTTCAGGAACGAATGGGTCCTGTTCTTCCGCAGGTTCCTCAAAGCGATCTTCAGGTAGCTCTTGAGCATCGACATCCTCCTGAAAGGGCCTCTGTCATTGTAGAGGACGTAGTTATTATGCAGAAAGTTCCTTTTCTATGTGATGTATTGAGCAAGAGCATCGAGGTGGAACAGAAATAAATTTTGACCCCAGAGCATTAGCGCTTCCTGTTCGCTCAAAGGGACAAACCTTTGAATCTCCTCTTGGACGGATTCCCAATCGATTTTATTAATCCTGGTCTTCAGCTTATCTAAAATCCACTCGGCACCCACTCGAATTTTGTGACCTGCCCACGGCCCATTCTGCTCGAGCGCATTCT
>JAUWTO010000042.1 GCA_030614685.1 Candidatus Aminicenantota bacterium | reverse complement strand
TCCTCCTCCCTGCCGCTGGAGGTCCAGGAGGCGCTGCTCAAAAGTATCCCCGGCCTGGAGGGTGCCCGCATCCTGCGGCCGGCCTATGCCATCGAGTATGATGCCGTGCCCCCCACCGGGCTGCACCCCACGCTGGAGACCCGCAGCATACAGAGCCTGTACCTGGCTGGACAGATCAACGGCACCTCAGGGTATGAGGAGGCCGCCGCCCAGGGACTGATGGCCGGGATCAACGCGGGGCTCAAGCTCAAGCGACAGCCACCCCTGCTCCTGGGGCGGCAGGAGGCCTACATCGGCGTCCTGATCGACGACCTGATCACGAAGGGCGTCGAAGAGCCCTACCGCCTGTTCACCTCCCGGGCCGAATACCGGCTGCAGCTGCGGATCGACAATGCCGATCAACGGCTCACGGAATACGGGCATCGCCTAGGGCTCCTCGACCCGGAAGAGTACGCGGAGTTCCGCCGAAAACAGGACCGGATCCGTCAAATGATGGATTTCCTCGAATTCGAGAAGGCCGATCCGGACGGCCGGGGAAGGATCGCTCTCAAAGAATGGCTTAAGAAGCCGGGCGTTTTCCTTGGTTCCTTGGCAGAGACGGTCCCCCTCCCCCTGAAGCTTTCAGGCGAAGAGATCCGCCATATCGAATCCGAGGTCAAATACGAGGGATACCTCAAGAAACAAGCCAAAGAGATCGCCCGGATCGACAAGATCGACGGTGTGAAGGTCCCGCCAGGACTGGAATTTCGAAAAATCCCGGGTTTGACCTCGGAGGTCGTTGAAAATCTGGACAGAGCCGCTCCCTCTACCCTGGGAGAGGCCAAGCGGATCCCGGGGATGACACCGGCCGCCATGATCAACCTGCATATCTATCTCAAGCTCCTGTCCAGGCCGTCCGTCCAAGAGAAAAAGTGAAAACTCGGTACAAATCAGCCCTGAACTGTGGTACAAATATAGACTTGAACGACTAACACGGTGTTCCACGTGGAACACCAGGAACAGTTTGAACAGTGAACAGGATCATCGCCATTGCCAACCAGAAGGGCGGCGTGGGCAAGACCACGACGGCCATCAACCTGGGGGCCTCTCTGGCCCTGAACAACAAACGGGTCCTGCTGGTCGATTTTGACCCCCAGGGCATGGCCACTGCGGGATTGGGGCTGGAAAAGGTTTCAGGAAAGGGAATCTATCCCGCCCTCATGAACGAACAGCCCCTCATGGACCTCATTCTGCCCACCGGGCTGGACAACTTTTACGCCTGCCCCAGTTCCCGCGAGCTGGTGGGCTTCGAAGCCGAAGCCCACGACCTGGACTCGAGGGAGACCCGGCTGAAAGAGATCCTGCAGCGCATCCGGTCGAAGTTCCATTACATCCTCATCGACTGCCCGCCTTCTCTGGGGTATCTCACGATCAACGCCCTGACTGCGGCCGATTCCATCCTCATCCCGGTCCAGACTGAATTCTTCTGCATGGAAGGCATGCCGGACCTGTTCAACACCCTGGACAAGGTGCGCTCTTACCTGAATCCCTCCCTGGCGATAGAGGGGATCGTGCTGACCATGTATGACGACCGGACCAATCTGGCCAAACAGGTGGCGGAGGAGATCAGGCGTTCTCTGAGCGGGATCGTGTTCGAGGTCGTCGTGCCACGGACGGTCAGGCTGGCTGAGGCTCCCAGTTTCGGCAAGCCCGCTCTCCTCTATGACATCCGGTCCAAGGGCGCCCAGGCGTACCTTAACCTCGCAACGGAGCTGCTGCAACAATGAAAAAGAAAGCTTTAGGCAAAGGACTGGAAGCCTTCCTGCCCGAAGATTACGGAATCCTGAAGGAAGAACGCTTCGCAGAGCTGGATATCGAACTGCTCAAGCCCAATCCCCACCAGCCCCGGTCCCACTTCGATCCGGAGGCTCTGCAGGAGCTGGCCCTCTCCATCCGGGAGACAGGGATCCTCCAACCAATCGTGGTGGTCCCTGAGGGAAACCACTACAAGATCATTGTGGGGGAACGGCGCTGGCGTGCCTCCCAACAGGTGGGCCTCACCAAGGTTCCCGTCCTTATCCGGAACATGTCAGAGGTCCAGCAGTACGAGGCCTCCCTGATAGAGAACCTGCAGCGGGAGGACCTCAATCCTATGGAGATCGCTGCGGCCTACCAGAAAATGTCCACAGATTTGAGGCTGACCCAGCAGCAGATCGCGGAAAAAGTCGGCAAGGACAGGGCCTCGGTAGCCAACTATATGCGGCTGCTGAGGCTCCCACCGGAGATTCAGGAGATGCTCACGTCGGACAGCCTCTCCATGGGGCACGCGCGCGCATTGATCACCATGGAAGATCCGGAAGTGCAGCTGGAGTGTGCCCGCCAGGTCGTGAACAGGGGTCTCTCGGTCCGAAACGTGGAGAAGCTCATCCAGAAGCTGAAGGCCGCCCCTCAGGAGAAGAGCGGTCCCACCCTGGATCCGGACCTGCAGGCGGTCCAGGAGGAGCTCCTGAAAGTCCTGGGCACAAAGGTCTCGATCACCGGCCTTCCGGAGAAAGGGGTGATCCGGATCCACTACTTTTCGCTGGAGGATCTCAACCGCATCTATGAGACCATAAAAGGAGCCATTTTATGAAGGAAAAGAGGAGAGAAATGGACGATACCAAAATTACAGGATTTTTTGACAAGGACACACATTTCAAGGGAGACCTGAGCTTCAAGGGATCCTTCCGTGTGGACGGGCATTTCAAGGGCACGATCAAATCCGATTCCATTCTGATCGTCGGCCCGAACGGAAAAATTGAGGCGGATGTGGAGATCGGCCACGCCATCATCGATGGGCAGCTCAAAGGCAACCTCCATGCCCGGAACAAGGTGGAGATCCATTCCTCTGGACGGGTCACGGGCACCATCATATCCCCCAAACTCGTCATTGAGGAGGGGGCCTTCCTGGAAGCCAACTGCCAGACCACGGACAAGCTGCCTCCGGCAGAGACGGCGAAGAAACCGGAAGGGCCTCAGGTCCCCACACCAAGGACACAGACTTGAGGGAGGCCCTAGGGATTATCCCGGCCCGCTACGGCGCTCAGCGGTTCCCTGGGAAGCCCCTGGCCCCTATCCTGGGGCGGCCGATGGTGCAGTGGGTGTATGAGGGCGCCTGCCGGGCCACTCGCCTTAAGCGGCTGATCGTGGCCACGGATGATGAGAGGATCCTCCAGGCAGCACGCGGCTTCGGCGCCGAGGCCTGCATGACCTCTCCGGATACCGCCTCGGGCACGGAACGCGTGGCCGAAGTGGCGGCCCGTTATGATCTCCCGATCGTGATCAATATCCAGGGGGACGAGCCTCTGCTGAGGGGGGAGGCCATAGACTCGCTGGTGGAGGCACTCCAGGACGAGGCCGTGTCCATGGCCACCCTGGCCCGCCGCGAAACCGACCTGTCTCGGATCTCTGATCCCAATGTTGTCAAGCTGGTGAGTGATACAGAGGGGTTCGCCCTGTACTTCTCGCGCTCTCCCCTCCCGCACCAGGCACTGGATTTTTTCTGGGAGCACATCGGGATCTATGGGTATCAGAAAGACTTCCTGCAGAGATTCAGAGGCCTTCCCGCATCCAGGCTTGAGCAAGCAGAAAAACTGGAGCAGCTCCGGGCTCTGGAGCACGGATTCCGCATCAAAGTCCTGGAAACGTCGCATTCGACCTTGAGTGTGGACATACCAGAGGATATAATCAAGGTCGAGGCAAGATTGAAAGGTACGAGCGATGACTGCTAAATACATTTTTGTGACAGGCGGAGTACTGTCGGCGCTGGGCAAGGGTATCGCTGCGGCGTCGCTCGGGAGATTGCTTGAGAGTCGCGGCTACAAGATCACTATCAAAAAATTTGACCCCTATCTCAACATCGACCCGGGCACCATGAGCCCCTTCCAGCACGGCGAGGTATACGTGACGGATGACGGGGCAGAGACCGACCTTGACCTCGGCCACTACGAACGCTTCACCTCCACGCGCACGTCCCAAGCACACAACTGGACGGCGGGCAAGATCTATGAATCGGTCTTGAAGAAAGAGCGAGAGGGCGGATACCTGGGAAAGACGGTGCAGATCATTCCCCACCTGACCGATGAGATCAAGGCCGCCTTCCGGGCCGCCTCCGAAGAAAACGACATCGTCATTATCGAGATCGGCGGGACGGTAGGCGACATCGAGGGCCTGCCCTTCCTGGAGGCCACCCGGCAGATGCGGCTGGAGCTGGGGACCGAAAACACTCTGTTCGCACACCTGACCCTGGTCCCCTTCATGAAGACCTCGGGGGAGCTCAAGACCAAGCCTACACAGCACAGCGTCAAGGAACTCCGCTCCATCGGTATCCAGCCGGACATCGTTCTCTGTCGTTCTGATCGTCCCATTGGTAAAGACCTCAAGGCCAAGATCTCGCTCTTCACCAATGTTCCCCTGGAAGCGGTGATCTCCGCCAGGGATGTGGACAACATCTACGAGATCCCGCTGCTCTTCGCCCAGGAAAATCTGGACGGGATCATCCTCAAGCTTCTCAACCTCCCGGCAAACTCACGCAAACTGACGCAGTGGAAAGGCATGCTGAAGCGCATGCAATCCCCCCGGGATGAAGTGAACATCGCCCTGGTGGGCAAGTACACCGGCCTGCAGGACTCCTACCTCAGCCTCAGCCAGGCCCTGGTCCATGCCGCGACCGCCCACAGCCTTAAGGTCAATTTTGTCTGGGTCGACGCCCAGGACATCGAAGAGGGCAGGCCCGAGGTCGTCCTCAAGGATGCGGACGGCATCCTGGTCCCGGGAGGCTTCGGTGTCCGAGGCATCGAGGGCAAGATCCAGGCCGCCACCCACGCCCGCAAGCATAAGATCCCGTTCTTCGGGATCTGCCTGGGGATGCAGTGCGCCACAATCGAATTTGCCCGCAACGTCGCGGGACTGGAGGGTGCCAACAGCACGGAGTTCGACAAGCGCACACCTCACAAGATTTTCTTCAAATGGCGGGAACTCAAGGGCATCACCGACCTGGGCGGGACCATGCGCCTGGGGCAGTATCCGTGCCGCATTGAGAAGGAGTCGCTGGCCCACCGCATCTATGAGAAGCGCAGCATCAATGAGCGCCACCGCCACCGCTTCGAATTCAATCCGGCCTATGAGCAGCAGCTCTCGCAGGCCGGCCTGATCATATCCGGGAAAAATCCGGAGCATAAACTGGTCGAAATCATCGAACTCGAGGGGCATCCCTGGTTCTTCGGCTGCCAGTTCCACCCGGAATTCAAGTCCAAGCCCCTGCAGCCCCATCCGATCTTTAAATCCTTTATAGGAGCGAGCTATGTCCATCGTACCCAGAGAAATCGGAGTAACGCCTGATCTCTGCATCGGAGGGTTTCAGACATTTTTTCTGATCGCCGGTCCCTGTGTCATCGAGAGCGAGGAGCATGCCTTTTCTATGGCGGGGGCGCTCAAACAGATCTGTGACGAGGCATCGGTCCCGTTCATCTTCAAGGCCTCGTATGATAAGGCCAACCGCTCGGCACTGGATTCCTACCGGGGACCCGGCCAGGAGGAGGGACTGAAGATCCTGGGCCAGATCAAGCAGGAGCTAAAGATCCCGGTGCTCTCAGACGTCCACGAGACCGGTCAGGTGGAAAAGGCGGCCGAGGTCTTGGACATCATCCAGATCCCCGCCCTCCTCTGCCGCCAGACCGACCTGCTGCTGGCAGCGGCAGCGACCGGAAAGCCGATCAACATCAAGAAGGGACAGTTCCTGGCGCCCGGCGACATGAAAAACGCAGTGGACAAGGTCCTGAGCCAGGGCAACCAAGACATCATCCTTACGGAGCGCGGAACGTCCTTCGGGTACAACAACCTGGTCTTCGATGTGCGGGCGGTTCCGATCATGAAGGAGTGGGGCTTCCCGGTCTGTGTCGATGCTTCGCACATCGTCCAGCGCCCGGGAGGCCTTGGTACGGCCTCCGGAGGGGATGCCGCGTTCATTCCGCACGTGGCCCGGGCAGCCATCGCCGTCGGCGCTGACGGACTGTTTCTGGAGGTGCATGACAAGCCCTCCAGGGCCTTGTCGGACAAACATAACTCTTTGATTCTAAATGATTTAAGCGGACTTTTAACTACGCTTCGCAAGGTGAGGCGCGCGGTCTTCCGCAAAAGGTGCTAGACAGGAGAAATGGGATGCCTGTAACCAACGATGAGATCCTGCGTGCCGGGAAACGCGTGCTGGAGATCGAGGCCGAGGCCCTCAAGGGCGTGGCCGAGCGGCTGGACGACAGCTTTGTCCAGGCCGTCCGCCTCCTCTCTCAGGCTCCTTCCCGCGTGATCGTCGCCGGTATCGGCAAATCCGGCCTGGTGGCCCGTAAGATCGCCGCCACCCTTGCCAGCTGCGGCACGCCCTCCATATTCGTCCACCCCGTGGAGGCCGGCCACGGCGACCTCGGCATGATCGTCAAGCAGGATATCATGATCGCCGTCTCCTACAGCGGAGACACCCGGGAGATGGTGGGGCTCCTCGACTTTGTCAAGCGCATCGGCATCCAACTCATCGGAATCACGGGCAACCCGAAGTCCAAGCTGGCCCAGTACAGCGATGTGGTGCTTGAGGCCCGGGTGGAGAAAGAGGCCGAGCCCAGCGGGGTGGTCCCCACCGCCAGCACGACCGCGGCCCTGGCAATGGGGGACGCTCTGGCCGTCGCACTGATGGAGGTCAAGGGCTTCACGGAGCACGACTTCGCCTTCTTCCATCCCAGGGGTGAGCTGGGCCGCAAGCTTCTCAAGATCAAGCACGTCATGCACAAGGGACACCAGATCCCGGTTGTCGACCGGGAAGCGCCCATATCCGATGTCCTGCGGGAGATATCGGACAAGAAGCTGGGCATGACCTGCATTGTGGACAGTGAGCAGAGGCTGGTCGGGATCATCACCGACGGCGACCTGCGCCGCAAGCTGCAGGAACACGGGGAATCTCTGCTCCAGCAGACTGCAGGCGAGTGCATGACCGCGGATCCCCTGGTTGTGGACAAGGAAGAACTGGCCACCCATGCGCTGAACCTGATGGAGGAGAACAAGATCACGTCCCTGGTCATTTCCTCGAGTGAGGGCAGTGTGGCTGGGATCATCCACCTGCATGACCTCTGGCGCACCGAGATGGTCTGATGAGCAGCGATAACCGGAACCGGGCCCGGGCCGTGAAGATGATCCTCATGGATGTAGACGGAACCCTGACCGACGGGACCCTGATCGTGCTTCCGGACGGGGAGGAGCTCAAGTCCTACCATGTTCGGGACGGCATGGGGATCCTCATGGCCCATCTGGCGGGATTCAAGACCGGGCTCATCACGGGCAAGACGAGCCGGGCCCTGACCTTCCGCGCGGAACGCCTCCGGATCCAGGAGGTCCACCAGGGCGTGCTCAATAAGCAGAAGATCCTGGACGAGATCCTCGGGCGGCACGGACTGACAAAGGCGGAGGTCGCGTTTATCGGAGACGATCTGGGGGACCTGCCGGTCCTCAAGCGGGTGGGCCTGGCTGCGGCCGTGGCCGACGCCCATCCCCGGGTAAAGGAGCACAGCCACTATCTCTGCCGGCTGGCCGGGGGAAAGGGTGCCGTGCGGGAGTTCCTGGAGTTCATCTTCGAGGCCCAGGACAAATGGTCGGAGATCCAGGAAAAGCTGGGCGACCTGACGGGGATAAAAGTCTAGACGACTCGAGAGGAGAAATCGGAATGTCTTTGAAACCGGAGATCTTCAGGGAATACGACATACGCGGCATCGTGGACCAGGACTTGACGCCTGAAACCGTTGAACTGCTGGGCAGAGGTATCGGGACCTATATCCGCCGCCACGACAAAAAGCAGGTCGCCCTGGGCCAGGACTGCCGTCTCAGCTCACCCGAATTCTCGGCAGCCCTGATCCGGGGGCTGCTCTCCACCGGATGCGACGTACTGGCCCTGGGCACCGTCCCCACCCCGCTCCTGTATTTCTGTGTCTACACCAAGGACCAGGAGGCGGGCGTCATGATCACGGGCTCGCACAATCCCCCGGAATATAACGGATTCAAGATAATGCTGGGACACGATACCCTGTTCGGGCAGGACATCCAGGACATCCGGCAGATCATCGAGGAGGGGAATTTCACCTCCGATCCGGGGGGCACTCGCCGGGAATACGATATCGTCCCTGAGTATCACCGCTATGTAGTCGAGAATGTCCGCCTGGAGCGCCCCTTGAAGGTTGTGGTCGACGCAGGCAACGGCACCGGGGGAGAGGTAGCAGTCCCCATCTTCAGGGAACTGGGGTGTGACGTGGTCCCCCTCTACTGCGAGATGGACGGACGCTTCCCCCATCACCACCCCGATCCGACCCTGCCCGAGGCCCTGCAGGACCTCATCCGGACCGTAAAAGATACCCATGCCGACCTGGGCATCTCCTATGACGGGGACGGCGACCGGATCGGCGTCATCGATGACCAGGGTGAGATCATCTGGGGGGACAAGCTGCTCATCCTTCTGGTCAGGGACATTCTTCCGCGCCACCCGGGGGCCGCTATCATCTCTGAGGTCAAGGCTTCGAAACACCTGTACGACGAGATCGAGAAGCTGGGCGGCCGCCCCATCATGTGGAAGACGGGCCATTCCCTGATCAAGAAGAAGATCAAGGAGGAAAAGGCCCTGCTGGCCGGGGAGATGAGCGGACACATCTTCTTCGCCGACCGCTTCTTCGGGTTCGACGACGCCATCTATTCATCTGCCCGCGTCCTGGAGATCCTCGCCCGGTCTCCCCGCAAGCTGTCGGAATGGCTGTCCGACCTGACCCAGACCTTCATCACACCCGAGATCCGCATCTATGCCTCCGACGAGGTCAAGTTCCAGATCGTGGATCTAGTGCGGGAGGCGCTAGCAGCCCGCTACCCGATCATCGACATCGACGGCGTAAGGGCCATGTTCCCCCGGGGATGGGCCCTGGTTCGGGCCTCCAACACCCAGGGAGCCCTGGTCCTGCGCTTCGAGGCCGACACTGCCGAGGACCTGGAGGCCATCAAGGACGAGGTGGATGGGATCATCGAAGAGGCCATCAAGAGCCTGGCCTCTTGAAGAGGAGGATGCCGTGGATCTGCGTGCAGTGATTATGGCGGGGGGGACCGGGACCCGATTCTGGCCCTTGAGCCGACAGCGGCGGCCCAAACAGTTTCTGCCCATCATAAGCCGGAAGACCATGATAGAGGAGACTGTGGACCGATTGCATCCTCTCCTGGATCCGGACCACATCTACACCATCGCCAATCAGACCCAGACAGAGATCCTCCGCAGCTTCCTGCCGGAGGCACCGGCCGGGAACCTTCTCATTGAGCCCGAGGCCCGCAACACAGCCCCCTGCCTGATGCTGGCCACCGCGGTTCTGTATCTGGAGAACCCGGAGGCCGTCCTGGCCGTACTGCCCGCCGATCATTCCATCCGGGACACAGCCCTGTTCCGGGAACGGCTGCGGGCCGGCGCAGAAGCAGCCGCAGCGAGCGACCGGTTGATCACCTTTGGAATCCCGCCGGCCTATCCCGCCACCGGCTACGGCTACATCCGCTTCTCCAGGACATCCCCTCAAGTCTTCGGGGAGGGATCTTCTTTTTTCCCGGTTCAGGAATTCAAGGAAAAGCCGGACGCGGCCACCGCACAGGTGTTCTGTGATGCCGGCAATTATTTCTGGAACTCCGGTATATTCCTGTGGCAGGCCCGGACCTTTGCCCGCCAGATCGAGCGCTTCGCCCCCGAGCTCCACGCCCACTGGGAGGAGATGCTGGCAGCCGTGACCAGCGGTGACCGGGCCGGCATTGCCGGTGTCTATGAGCAGCTGCCTGCCACCTCCATCGATTATGCCCTGATGGAGCGGTCCCAGGATGTGCTGATGGGTGAGGGAGATTTCGGCTGGTCTGACGTAGGGGCCTGGTCGGCCCTCTCCGAATTCTGGCCCAAGGATGACGACGGGAATGCGATCCGGGGCCAGGGGCTGGCCCTCGACTCCCGGAACTGCCTGGCCTACTCGGCTTCGGGCAAGCTCACGGCCCTGATCGGAGTGGAAAACCTGATCGTGGTAGAGACCGAGGATGCCCTGCTCGTCTGCCGAAAGGATCAGGACCAGAAGGTCAAAGACCTGGTGGCAGAACTCCGCAAAACCGGGGAGGATGAATATCTGTAGCCGGCGCCGGCGTTGACTTCGACCACCGCCTCTGCTATACCATCACAATACCTGATTTTTCAAGGACTGCCCTCAGCCACCATGAAACCGACCGCCAATGATATAGACTCCGGGGACCTGGGATACTCGCTTTCGACCCTGGCCCGGTTCAGAGCGGCCTTTGCCGAGCAAAGGCTTTTCCGCCCTCTGCGGCGGAGGCGGTACGATCCCGGGGACGAGCTCCACTACGACATAACCGGAGTCCTCCCTCCACACAAGGGTCGGGCCCACCTCAAAGTCGACCGTTTCGTGGGCGGCGGATTCGCCGGGCAGGTCTACCGGGTCCGGGCACTGGACCTCAAGCTGCCGGATGGACCCATCCCGGGGCTGGAAGCCGGGCAGACCTATGCGCTCAAACTCCTGGTGCCAACCAAAGGTTTTGCCCGCCTGCTCCGCAGCCTGCTGTATGCGGTGGGCTTCCAGGGTCCCTTTTCCCCTCAGGTCAATCCCACGGCGGCCCGGGCCGGGGCGCTGTGGCAGAAGTTCATCCGGCGGGGGGCCGGGATCCGGCTCGACTCAGAAGATGCCGTGGTGGATATCCTGGCCACCCTGGTCGATCCCGACCTGGGCACATCGGGGGAGATCAGCGAGTGGGTGGACGGCCGCATCTGGAGATTCGAGGTGGACGACGACCTGGATGCCCGGAAGAGATGGAAGCCCGGCCGGCCGGACACAGGAGTCGGCTCCCCGGAATACCGGGCCAAGAAGGCCTTCATGGCCGACCTTGTGCGGCTTCTGCACGAAATGGGAGCCCCGGAGCTGGCCCGCCAGTACGAATGGTGGACATGCAAGAGCCAGCCCAACGCGCTCAAGCGGCTGAGTGATGACCCTGACCCAAGGGCCGGACACGTTGCTGTGGACTTCCGGGCCGGTCTGGCACTGCTTCCGTTCCTGCCCATGTCTCCGGCGGATGTCTGGCTCATCATCCGGGGGCTCTTCAAGGGCCGCGTAGTCCAGTTCGACCGGGGGGACCTGCAGCGGCTGCAACAATTCGTCGAGGACCACTCCCCGGCCTTCGCCGACATGCAGGCCGCCTTTCAGGAGCTGATAAAGACTGACCGGGAGTATCGGGAATCCCTGCCAGACATCACCGGCCACAACATCCGGCTGCTGTACAGCCCCTCTCTCTGGCGGTCCATAATGCGGCAGCACATGACCGGCCTGGCCCTCCGTAAGCATATCGATGCGACGACTGCCGCACAGGCCTCGGAAGGAGGGCTGCGTGCCGCAGCCCTGTACTGGCTGGGGATCTTGCCGTTCCTGGGGCGCCTGATCCGGCGGATCTGGGGCCATGCGCAGTACCGCCGTCACTACATCGGCCTGATCTCCAGCCCCGGCTATATCGGCCGCACCTGGAAGGCCCGGCGTTTCGAAGCCCTCATCCGCTGGCACCGGGGCGGTCGAGTGACAGACCGAAAGGCAGAGCGCCTCAGCCTGAGCCCCGTTAGGTTCGCCACCCACCTTCCGCTCTCACTGCTCCCTGTGGACCTCCACCGCTTCCTGTCCGACCGCAGGTTTGCCCGGGAACGGCTGGATTTCATCTTCCTCCGGCCCCTGCGCCTCTATTTCAGGGCGGATGCCCGCGAGCAGTGGCTGCAGGACACCATCACACAGGGGGAAAAGAACGGCATGCTCACGACAGAGGAGAGTGCACTCATCCGGTCGCGGGTCAAGGAGCCCTACATCCAAAAGTACCTGAAAAGCCTGGCCGTGCATGTGTGCACGGTGCCCATTACCCAGATCGTCTCGGTCATGGTGGCCGTTATCTATGTGCGGCTCCATCCCGAGCTCTCCTGGCAGGAGGCGTCTCTTGCCGCCGGGCTGATCCTGGGCCTGTTCCAGGTCATCCCCATATCGCCCGGCTCTCTGGTGCGCGGCCTCTACGTCACGTTCCTGGTCCTGCGGGAGCGCAATTTCAAGGACTACAACATCGCCTTTTTCCTGAGTTTCTTCAAATACATCGGCTACCTGGCTTTCCCCATCCAGATGGCCTACCGCTATCCGGACCTGGCGCGCTTCATGGCCGGACACTGGGCCACGGGAGCCGTCCACATCGTCCCGGTATTTGGAGAGCGAGGCGCCCTGCTGGAACACGCTATCTTCGACCTTTTCTACAACTATCCCCTGACCGTGCGCCGTCGCGTGAAGCGGCGGCAGGAAGCCAGGGCAGGACATACAAAACGCGCCTGGCATGTCATTCCCACGCTCCTGGTCGGCCTCTGGCTCCTGGCCTCCTTTGACATTCTGTATACGCAGCTCACCGGAAACCAGGCCGGCTTCAATCAGATCTGGTGGGCAGCCCTCTGGGTACCGGCCTTGGTAGGTGTCGCGGTGACAAACTGGGCCGGGGGGATGTCGTTCGGCAGGCGCCTGGGCACTGCTGCACTGAGCGGAGGCCTCCTGGGGTGGCTCTATGCGGTGAGCAGCGCCCTGGTCAAACAGCTGTTCGCGGAAGGTGTGTCTGAGCCGCTGAGCCTGCAGGCGCTTCTTGGCAGCACGGCAGCCGCAGGATTCTGGCAGGCCTTTCTCTTTGCCCTGCTGGCCGTCCTGGCTCTCCTGATCGCGGAAACCCGCAGAATTCGGGCCTAAACCTCCCCAGGAGTCCCTCCTCACATCCCATTCAGGAACTGTGATCCACATATAACAAAGGTCCGATCGGAAGTCAAAGATGGGCCCTCTGCCTCTCGCACCACCCTCTATGCTCCAGGTCTCGAGATTCAGTGGGCGGATGCCAATCCCCGATGAATCTGGTACAATCATAGAGTCAGAAGGACATGCACATGGAATCTGAACCATGGACGTCGCACGCAGGAACCGTTAAGATTTCTGTGGCTGAGAGGAAATTTCGATTGAAACAGAACTCCGTAGCTCTATTTTTCCTATGCATGATCTCGATAGGGGGTTTGGGATTCGCGCAGGAACAGACAGCGATCGATTCGATCACAGAGCCGTTTGTGTCACCCGATTATCTCGACCTGACCCGCGAATTGGTCATATTTGGTGCGGGAACCGCCCTGTGGGCCACAGGGGCTATCGCGATCGGCGGCCTCGATCCCCTGACCGCTGAAGAGATCTTTGCTCTGGACCCGGAAGATGTGAACAAGTTCGACCGTGCATCCATAGGCATGCGGAGGACAACTCAGGCGGGAGACGCCCTGGTGCATGCCTCCATACTCCTGCCCCTCACATTCCTGACCTTCGGGGACACAAGGCGGGACTTCGGGATTCTGGCCGTCATGTCGGTCGAGGTCATTGTTATGAATCAGGGTTTGAACTGGATGGCCAAGGGCCTATCCCGGAGAACTCGACCGTTTGTGTATGAACCCGAATCCCCTTTTGAGGACAAGACCAAAACCAATGCCAGGCTTTCTTTCTATTCCGGGCACACCTCAACCGCAGCCTCCATGACGTTTTTTACAGCCAAGGTCTTTTCAGACTATCTCAGCAACAAAACCGCCAAGGCCCTCATCTGGACTGCGGCCGCCGTGTACCCGGCCCTGGTGGGATACCTGCGGAGAGATTCGGCCAATCATTTCCGCACGGATGTGATCACGGGCTACATCGTGGGTGCCCTGATCGGCTACGGGATTCCGTTGCTGCACAAGACTAAGAACAAGGACCTGTCGGTCTCTCCAATGATCTCGTTCGATCACATCGGCCTGGCTCTGCGCTACCGATTCTGATGTAGAAGACGACTACAGCATTGATACAGTCATCGCCTGGTCTTGCTAGATGACGGCGTCAGGTCCGTCTGGAAGTTCCTGTATTTTTTTTCCATTCATAGAATATGCAGCCGGATCTTCTTATGGAAGAAGTGCTGCCCTATCACTGAAATGACTGGGTCCTCCATAAAGGAGACTCCTTGTTTAGCCAATTTGTCAATATTAGGCGTACTTATTTCACTGCCATAGGGGCCTATATCTGTCCACTCCATATCATCCACCATAACAAGAAGTATATTGGGGCTTTTTCAACTTTATTTGAATCAACAGCTTTCTCGGGGCCTTGCTGACATGAGAGCAGGAATCGGTTTTATTTAGCTTTTACCATAGGTGGATTAATCCACTCTCCATTTAGCGCCGCATCCTCCGGTCCATAAAGCCTCAGCACTGAATAAAAGGGACCGTCAGGAGCGGGCAGCCAGTTTGCTTCCAATTCTTTTCCCGGGGAATCCTTTTGTACATAGAGGGTTAGGGACCCATCTTTTCCATAAACAAAATCATCCTCCATGTTTGAGTTTAACAAGTATCGATTTAATGGATTGTGAATGAATAGCTGTGTTTTACCATCGTACATGGTGAGCGACCAGAACGCTTTTACCGGTGGCAGCTCATTTTTTAGAAAAGTAAGGGTGTATTTGTTCTCAGCTGTATTAAGTGGACCACCTTTTGAATCCTTCAAATAGGTCGGATAAATCGCTTCGGCTCCTGAATTGCCATACAAACCCAGATGGGCAGCGACGGCACGCAAAACGTAAAAATCCTCTAACTGGTAGTTTTCTTTGGCGCTGTTTTCCAGAAACTCTCTTGTGCCAAATATTTTGGCGCTTACCAAAGGATCAGATGCATATGCTTTTATAAATGTTTCAATTTCCTGAAACCCTTCTTTAACACCTTCTGCAATGGCTTTTTGCACATCCTCATCAAAACTATTGATATCAAAGGAATTATTGGTACCTAT
>JAUWTO010000087.1 GCA_030614685.1 Candidatus Aminicenantota bacterium | reverse complement strand
TCCTCCCCGGATCGAATTCGAGTCCGTATCCCGCAGGGAAGGCCGCGCCGCAGCCTGGGTCAGGGTGTCTTCGCCCCGCAGGGCGCCGCTCATGGGAGTCCTGCTTGCGTCCGGCGATCCGTTTACCCTGAAGATCGGGCCGGAAGGGGAGAAGCTGTTCTCCGCCAGTCATGGCGAGCAGGTGTCCGACGCCGGGAAGCCGCATCGCCTGCTGCTCTACCTCTTCGCACTGCCCGAGAGGGGAGTTCAGCTCCGCCTGGAAACGGAAGGAAATGGGGGGGTGGAGGTGGAATGTTTCGACCTGTCCTATGACCTGCCTCAGGGCCTTGAGATCCCTTCCCTTCCGCCGAACCTCCTCCTCTATCCCCGCACGCAGGCCCACAGCCGGGCCCAACTCCCCGGCCGGTAGGGTGATGACACCATGGCAAAAGATTTGGAGACCAACATGACAACCGACAAAACGTTCCTCGGATTCTCGCATGAGACCGTTCAGTTTATTAAGGACCTCAAGAAACACAATGACCGGGAATGGTTCAATTCCCACAAAGACGTGTACACCACCCAGATGATGGATCCCGCACGGGCCTTGGTTACGGACCTGGGAGAGCGCCTCAAGGCGATCGCTCCGGGTATCATCGCCGTGCCCAAGCTCAACCGCTCCATCTTCCGCATCTACCGGGACACCCGCTTCAGCAGTGATAAATCCCCCTACAAAACGCATCTGGGCCTCTTTCTCTGGGAAGGAGTCCGGCCACGCATGGAGTGCTCAGGATTCTATTTTCATCTGGAACCGCCGCATCTGATGCTGGGAGTGGGGCTCTATGTGTTCCCGCGCAAGACTCTGGAGCATTTCCGCAACGCCGCGGTCCATCCGGAACATGGCGCGGAACTGACCGACATCCTGAAACAGGTGGGCGAACTGAAAGGATATACTCTGGGCGGGAAACACTACAAGCGCATACCCCCCGGCTTCGATGCCACCCACCCCAATGGGGAACTGCTGCTCCACAATGGACTCTACGCCGGGACCGAGGGCCCCATCCCGGAAGAGCTGTATTCGGAGCAGCTGATCGACTACTGCATGGAACGCTTCACGCCCCTCACAGGCCTGCACCGCTGGCTGGTAGACCTCAACACCCGCATCTTTTGATTCTTATCTGGAAGCCGCAGACGCCGGGGCTCAGTAATCTGATGTCATGATGAAGAGCGGCTTGTGGTTGAAGCTCTTATAGTAGGGCCGCAGACGTTCTATGTTGTAGTATTTGGCCACGTCAACCGACTTCTTCCTGCTGGTCACGATCTCGATGGGGACGTTGTCGTACTGCCCGTGGCGCAGACACACCATTCGTCCTGCCTTCCCCTCCAGGATAAGGTCCAGGGCCAAGTTGCCGAAGGCCATGGGTACAACAGAATCGATGGCGTCGGGATCTCCGCAGCGAACCATATAGCTCAGCCGCTGGTTGATGACATTGATCTGCCGCCCCTGGTTGAAGCGGGGAGAGAGCTCCTTGAGCCGCCGTGACACCAGGTCTCCTATGCCCCCAAGCTTCATGTGCCCGTACATGTCTTTCTCTCGCTCTTTAAACACCATTTCTCCGCCTGTGAACATAGCGCCCTCCGAGACCAGCACCACTGAATAACGGCTGGGATTGGTCATCCTGTCGGCGGCCAGCAGCTCACAGAGCTTTTCAAGATCGAATCTGTGCTCGGGGATGACACAGCGGTTGGCCGCACCCGCCATGGTGGGCAGGAGCGCCGTGAAGCCGGCATAGCGGCCGAAAACCTCGATGACCAGGAAGCGCTCGTGAGAGCCGGCCGTGGTCCGCAGCGCATGGGTCATGCTGATGGTCCGGGTCACACAGGTGCTGAAGCCGATGCAGTAGTCTGTACCCGGCACATCGTTGTCCATGGTCTTGGGGAACGCTATCACTTTGACCCCTTCCTCATGCAGCCGGGCCCCGTAGCTCAGCGTATCATCGCCCCCGATGGGGATGAGCGTGTCGATACCCAGGAAGTCCAGGTTCTTCAGCACCTCCGGGGTCAGGTCGTTGTACTCGTCCTGGTAGGCATTCCGCAGGTGATCCGGAACATTTACCTTGGGGACGTGGCTGGGGCGTGTGCGTGAGGTATGGAGGAACGTCCCGCCGGTGCGGCCGACCTTGTTCACGACCTCTTCGGTCAGATCCTGATAGAAGTCCTCATGGGGCAGCTCTTTGTCCCGGATCATTTCAATCAGCCCGGCCCAGCCCCGGCGGATTCCGATCACCTTGTAGCCCTCGCGCTGGGCCCGGATGGTGATGGCGCGTATAGCGGGATTCAGCCCCGGCACATCGCCCCCTCCTGTCAGTATCCCGATGATGCCCTTTTTCTTCTTGACGTTTGCCATGATCCTGTCCACCTCGTTTTAATAATACTAATTTTACCTGGATAATTCACGAGTCGAGTTTGCCGAAATATGCAATACTCTAACCAATATCTACCGGTGGGTCAAACCATCCCCCTGGGTTCCAGATACCCGGACGCAGGGAAAAAATACCAGACCATTCTCCGCTATCCCGTTAGAAAGAGGCAGTGATCCCCCGAGGGCCGGGGCACCCCTCTAGCGGAAGCGCTTGAGCTCGGCCTGCATCTCACGCTCGCGGTCGCGCTCGCGGATCACTTCGCGTTTCTGATGGGTCCTTTTCCCTCGAGCCAGGGAAAGCTCCACCTTGATCCTGTTTTTGGTGGTGATGACGATCTGCGTGGGCACAAGAGTCAGGCCCTTTTCCTTGATCTTTCCCAGCATGCGCTTGATCTCGCGCCTGTGGAGCAGCAGTTTGCGCTCGCGCAGGGGCTCATGGTTGAGGCGGTTGGCCGGAGGATAAGGGCTGATGTGGCAGCTTACCAGGAAGACCTCTCCATCGCGGACCTCAGCGTAGCTTTCCTTCAGGCTGATCCGCCCCTCCCGGATCGACTTGACCTCACTCCCCAAGAGGGCGATCCCCGCCTCGAAGGTCTCCAGGATCTCGTAGTTGAAGAAAGCCTTCTTGTTTTTTGCGATGACTCTCGCCCCGCCGCTCCTCATGGCAATGCCTGCCTGGAAAGGGCCGTACGGAAGTGTAGAAAAAGACGGTGCGGGATCAGGGTCGGCTGTAACATCTTTGGAAGATCAGGAGCCTAATTGTGCGGAGACGTTCTTGAAACAATCGGTCAGCCCATCGAGCAGCTGCTGCTCGGTGTTCTCGGTGGTGGTATGCAGCACCTCGGAGATCTCAGTAACCAGCAGCTCCTTGGCTTTCTCCATCATCTTCTTTTCCCGGAAAGAGAGGGGCTTGACAAGGTTCAGGTAGAATAGGCTTTTGAGGACCATTGCCATGTCCTGGATGGTTCCGGTCTTCATCAGGTTGACGTGCTCCTTGTAGCGGCCCTTCCAGTTCATGGAGACATCGACCGCCCCGGAGCGCATGAAATCATAGATCTCCCGGATGGTATCGAGGGAGATCAGCCTGCGGATCCCGATCTCCTCGGTATTCGAGGACGGGACCAGGATCTTGCTATCATTGGAAACGATCCTGAGATGATAGATGCGGAATTCCTGACCGAAATACTTCTCTTTCTGGATATCTTCGACGATCCCAATCCCCTGGTTCGGGTAGATGACCTTATCGCCGATCGAAAAGCTATCCATGAGGAAGTGTAATTATAGCTCAAATTCTTGCAGTGAGTCAAACTTTTCCACAAGAGATCGGCCTCACCGGAGACCAGGTCTGTGGAATGCCTCCAATGTTCCCTGGCGAGAGGAGCCGCTGCAGAACAGATAAACACATCTCAAAATAGCACCACCAAAGGAGCGCCGCCTTCCCCCTCCCACTCCTATTTTAAGCGGGTGGTTGGGGTGGAGAGATGGCGGCTGGGGTGGAGAGATTGCGGCGGGGGCGGGGTGGGAATATGGAGGGGGAGGGACTGGAAGGCCTTGACATATAAGGGTTTGTTTATTACCATACATAACTCAACGACAATTGCAGAGCTAATACCATGAAAAGAACGTTTCAACCCAATAACCGAAAACGAAAAAAGAATCACGGCTTTCTCGTGCGAATGAGATCCAAGGGAGGCCAGCAGGTCATAAAGAACAGGCGTCAGAAAGGCAGAAAAAAACTTGCCGTCTGATGACCGAATCCCTCCGGCCTCAAGAGAGGATAAGAAAACAAAGCGATTTTGCCCATATCTATAAGAAAGGCGGTCGCTTCAGAGGAAGATATTTCAATCTCGTCTATCTCACCAATGATCTGAATTTCTCCCGTATGGCGGCAGTCGCCAGCAAAAAGGTTGGCAACGCAGTCAAGAGGAACAAGGTGAAGAGATGGATGAGAGCCCTGTTCAGGCGAAACAAGGACATGTTGGATGCTCCCTTCGATCTGGTCATGATCGCGAAGCCGGGCATGCCGGATTCGAATTGGAATGAGATCTTGGACGAGTATAAGAAGGCCATTCAATTCCTGAACAAGAAAAGTCGAGCTGTATGAAGAAAATGGCATTGGCCCTGATCAGGGGCTATAAAAAACTTTTATCCCCTCTGCTGGGAAACCACTGCCGCTTCTTCCCCTCCTGCTCCGATTATACCTACCTGGCCATAGAAAAACACGGCCTGTTCCGGGGGATTTTCCTGGGGACCAAAAGGCTCAGCAAGTGCCATCCTCTGCACCCCGGTGGAATCGACCCTGTGCCCTAAAGGACATATAGATGGAAAAACGACTACTCCTCGCTATCGTGTTATCGTTCGCATTGCTGCTGGGCTGGCAGTTTATCTTCGTGAAAAAGCAGCCCATGGAACCGGCCCAGGGCCTGCCGGTCGAGGCGAGGCAGGTGCTGGAGTCTCCACCTCTGCCTGAAGTCCAGGCACCCCAGAAGCAGGCGGAAGAGCTCACCGCGAAAGTGGGCGAAATTCCAGAGGCCGCGGTGGAGCCCGTTTCCGGAGAGAGCGAAAAGCAGATCCAGATCGACACGCCATTCTACCGGGCGACCTGGAGCACCAGGGGAGCGGTGTTGACCAGCTGGAGGCTCAAGCAGCATACGGACGAGGAAGGAGAAGAGCTGGAGCTGGTCGCCGCGGCAGCCAGGGAGCTCGGCCGCTATCCCCTCGCCTTGCAGACCGGCGATCCTGAGTTCGACAACCTCCTCAACCAGGCCCTGTTCAAGCCCTCGCGCCAGCGTCTGGAGCTCATGGCCGGGGAATCCCAGGAGCTCCGCTTCGAATTCGCGGACGAGCAGGGAAATCGTGTTAAAAAGATCATCACCTTCCGGGGAGATGGGTACGACATCGACCTTGAGGTCAGCCTCTGGAAAAACCACCAGAAAATGGAGCCTTACCTGGTGTGGGGCCCCGGATTCGGGAATCTTTCGTCTGCCGCCCAGGGAGGCCGCATGGTCAGCTCCCCTGGCATCGCGGTTTATTCGGGCGGCAAGGTGTTGCGGCACGATGAACGAAAATACAAGCCCGAGGAGAATGTCTACAATTTCGTGGCCTGGGCCTCCTACGACGATCAGTACTTCATGGCCCTGCTCATCGCCACGCCTCAGAGCAGCAGCGCCGTGTTTTCCAGGGAGCAGGTCAATGAGACGCTGGCCTATTACTTCCTGAGCGTCAACTCCGTGCAGAAGGTCTACCTCGGCCCCAAACAGCATGACCAGCTGTCTGAACTGGGCTATGAGGCCAAGCGGGCGATCCGTTTCGGCATTTTTGGCTTCATCACAGAGATCCTGTACGTCGCCCTCAAGGCGATCCACAATGCCATCCCCAACTGGGGCTGGAGCATCGTTATCCTCACCTTCCTCATCAAGATCCTCTTCTTCCCCCTGACCTATCAGAGCACCAAGTCCATGTCCAAGATGCAGGACCTGCAGCCCAAGATCAAGGCCTTGCGCAACAAGTACAAGAAGGCCAAAAAGGACATCGATCAGCGGCGCAAGCTCAACGAAGAGACCATGCGCATCTACAAGGAGCATGGGGTCAATCCCGCGGGGGGATGCCTGCCAATGCTCATCCAGCTCCCTATATTCTGGGGCTTCTTCCAGCTGCTGCGGGTGGCTGTGGAGTTCCGCCACAGCCCCTGGATCCTGTGGATCGGAGACCTCTCGGTCAAGGATCCCTATTATGTCCTCCCCATCCTGATGGGCATCACTCAGTTCATAAGCCAGAAAATGACACCCACCTCGGGGGACGCCACCCAGCAGCGCATGATGCTCATCATGCCGGTCATCATGACCATCTTTTTTATCAGCTTCCCAAGCGGGCTGGTCTTGTACTGGCTTGCCAACAACGTGCTTCAGATCGGGCAGCAGTACATCATGAACCGTTTCATGCATAAAAAAAAGAAGGAAACTCATGGAAAACCAAGAAAAAAATGACGATAAACAGGAATTTAAGGGCCGCAACCTGGAAGATGTTATCAGCCTGGCCGAACATGTACTGAAGATCCCCCGGACCCAGTTCAATTATGAGATCGTCGCCGAGAAGACCAAACTCTTCGGCATCAAGACCAAGGAGATCGTGATCCGGGCCTGGCCTAAAGCGGTCATTGACTCGGAACCGGCCACCAGGTTCCTGGATGAACTGCTGGAGAAATGTCCCCTGGACCTCAAGTATCACACAAAAAAGAACCGCGATATTCTGTTCATCATATTCGAAGGCCGGGACAAGAGCCTCCTCACCCAGAAAGACGGGGCTCTGCTGCTGGCCTTCCAACACATCCTGAACAAGGTATCGCCCCAGAAGGTTCAGACCGACTGCGATTTTTTCCGCAAGCGCAAGGAACGGGAGCTTAAGGACTATGTGCAGCATGTGGCACGCCGGGTACGCGAGTCCGGCCGGAAAGAGATGCTGGACCCCATGAATCCCTACGAACGGCGCCTGGTCCACATCACCGTCAACCAGATCCCGGGCATTGCCACAGAGAGCATCGGCGAGGGATTCCTCAAAAAGGTCAAGCTGTATCCTTCCAAGGGGCGCCCCAAGCAAAAATCGTATTCCTAGGGCCCGAAATCCGACACAAGACAGGCGATTGTCTAATATATTTGCTTTATTATCAACATTTTAGCATATAATTTGCGGCAGGCCGAGAGAGGGATGCTCGAAGACACCATCATCGCCGTCTCCACGCCGCTGGGCTACGGAGGCCTGGGAGTGGTACGGCTGAGCGGCAGCCGGGCATTCGACATCTCCCTTGAGATATTCCAACCCAAAACCCACCGCCGCAGGATCCCCCCTCGACAGCCGATCCTGGGACATCTCTGCGATCCAAGGACCGAGGAACCTTTTGAGGAAGCCATGCTCACCTATCATCCGGGCCCCAGGTCCTACACCACCGAGGATGTTGTGGAGATCAGTTTGCACGGCAGCCCGGTCCTCCTGGAAGAGGTCGTGCGGCTTGGCCTCGCCGCCGGAGCCCGCCATGCCCACCCGGGAGAGTTCACGCTGAGGGCCTTCCTGGGAGGCCGGATCGATATCCTCCAGGCCGAGGCCGTGAACGACCTGATCCGGGCCTCCTCCCTCAACCAGGCTAAGATCTCTTTTCGGCAGTTGGACGGAAGCCTGTCCCGCCGCATCACGGAGCTGCGCCGGCGCATCATCCACCTCCTCTCCCAGATCGAGGCAAGCATTGAATTCCCGGACGAGGGCCTCCGCATATCTCTCCAGGTCATCGCCCGCACCCTCCGGAGGTCGCTGGAAACGGTCTCCGGCCTGATCCGGAGCTATGACCTGGGTAAGACCTTTCGAGAGGGGACCGTGCTGGCGGTCACTGGACGCACGAACTCCGGTAAATCCACTCTCTTTAACCGACTCCTGGATCACGAGCGGTCCATAGTCACGCCCTTTCCCGGGACCACCCGCGATTACATTCGGGAGCAGATGAAGATCAAGGACGCCGTTTTCACCCTGGTGGACACGGCCGGCCTGGATGCCGCAGCAGAACCCATCGAAAAGGAAGGCATCCGGAGGGGGAGGGAGCTAGCCACCCGGGCCGACGGCATCCTGCTGCTCCTCGACGCATCCCGGCTGGAGAGCGAGGACGACATGGCCCTCATCCGCAGATTCAAGCACAAACAGACCCTGCTCCTCTTGAACAAGACCGATCTACCTCAAAAGATCCAGGCCGAGAGGATCATGGACGCAGCCGGAAGCCTCCCCCAGTTGAAGATCTCGGCCTTGAAGGGAACCAACCTCACTGAGCTCAAGCAGAAGATCCACAGCCTCTTCGTCCCTGACAGGAACGCCGGGGACGAGGTCATCCTGCACCTCCGCCAGAAGCTGGTGCTGGAGGAGATCCAGACATCCCTCGAATCCGCTCTGGGCGTCCTGGAGGAGGGCCGTTCCGAGGAGTTCCTTGCAGAAGAGCTCCGCCCCGTCCTCTCCCTGATCGGGCAGCTGACCGGGGAGATCCGGGCCGATGACATCCTGGAAGACATCTTCGGCCGATTCTGTGTAGGAAAATAAGCACCTATGAGTGGAGATATGCACTTCGATGTAGTGGTGGTCGGTGCCGGGCATGCGGGCTGCGAGGCGGCGCACGCGGCCAGCCGCATGGGCCTCCACACCGGCCTGATCACGATCGCCCTCAAGAACATCGCCCAGATGTCGTGCAACCCGGCCATCGGGGGGCTGGCCAAGGGCCATCTGGTCCGTGAGATCGATGCGCTGGGCGGCCTCATGGGGCTGGTCGCGGACGAGACCGGCATCCAGTTCCGCCTTCTGAATCGCAGCCGGGGCGGCGCCGTGCAGGCCCCCCGAGCCCAATCAGATAAGGCCCACTACCGCAGGGCCATGCAGTCCCGGCTGGCGCACACCCCACATCTCACCCTGCTAGAGGGAACCGCGGCCCGCCTCCTGACCCATAACGGTGCGGCTGTGGGGGTTGAACTCCTGGACGGTCCCCGGATCCGGGCCGAGGCCGTGATCCTCACTCCCGGCACATTCCTGAACGGGCTGATCCACATCGGGCTGGAGAGTTTCCCGGCGGGCAGAGCCGATGAACCCCCCTCCACCCACCTGGCCACCCACCTGAACGAGCTGGGGATGCCCTTCTTCCGCCTCAAGACCGGAACACCCATGCGGCTGCACCGGGACACCATCGACTGGAGCCGGTTTTCGCCCCAGCCCGGAGATGAGGAGCCGGTCCCGTTCTCCTTCCGCACCAAAGGGGGCCTGAAAAACCAGGTCCTGTGTCATAGCGGATACACCACGCCGCAGACTCACGCCATCATCCGGGACAACCTGCAGAAATCCGCCCTCTACGGAGGCCGGATCAGGGGAATCGGGCCCCGCTACTGCCCCTCGATCGAGGTCAAAGTCGTGCAGTTCCCCCATCACAAGCGGCATCAGATCTTCCTGGAACCCGAAGGCCTGGAAACAGAGGAAATCTATGTCAACGGAATCTCCTCCTCCCTGCCGCTGGAGGTCCAGGAGGCGCTGCTCAAAAGTATCCCCGGCCTGGAGGGTGCCCGCATCCTGCGGCCGGCCTATGCCATCGAGTATGATGCCGTGCCCCCCACCGGGCTGCACC
>JAUWTO010000147.1 GCA_030614685.1 Candidatus Aminicenantota bacterium | reverse complement strand
TTCAGGTAGTGGGTCCCCATCCGTGTGTTCACCCGGGCATCTCCCGGGTCGCGTCTCAGAGCCTCCTTATAATAGACATACGGATCGCGCGTTGGATTGTGGAACTGCTCCAGGCGCAGGCCTGCCAGATAGAGCTCCTCGATGGTCTTGACGGCGCCAGGTGCCGGCGGAGGTTCGACCTTCCGCGGCATGGGTTTCCCTTTGGGTGCCTCCGGTGTATAACTCAGGACAATCCGTCCCCCGGATTTGAGCACGAGCCTCAGGTCCTCGGGCCGCGCACCCCCTGCCAGGTCGACCTCCATATAAAGCGGCCTGTCCGGTGCCAGATCCAGGTCCCGCTTCAGCACCTGACGGGCGGCCGACCAGAGCACCACCTCCGCGTTGTCCATGGGAGTGGAGACATTGATCCCGATCCGCGCCTTTGCCCCCGAGATATCCAGATTCAGGGCCGCATCCAGGTTGGCGGCCTTCACACCGCCCAGCTCCCGGAGCGGATACCAGGTGTGGGTGACAGACCGCGTCTCATAGGGCTCGATCCAGCTGTAGTCCGGCTGGTTGTCCGAGTAGGCCCCCACCATGATCTCGATATAAGGCCCGTCCTCGTCGCTCAGGATCGTGTCCCAGCGCCGCCCCTGGGCAGCGGTGCCCCAGGTCCAGAACTTTTTGCCGGGCATCACATGGTGGTCGGCCACATGCACCACACCGGCCTTTTTCCCGTGGTCATACCCGGCCAGGAAGTCGTCCTCATAATTCCACGCGAACAGGGACGTGGGAGCCGGATGGTTCTTCCACCAGCTGACGTCCACGCCCTCACTGTAATCGACCCGGTTGAAGGACCCTTGGGCCACAGGCCAGCTAATGAACTGATTCTTCCCGTGATAGGTGGCGTATTCGGTCCCGGGCGGGAAGATCACCTGGTAGTCCTCGTTGGTGTGCACCGACACGTTGGCCCAGTAGAGCAGGGAATGGGCGAACGGGGTTCGGTTCATGATCCGCACCGTGGACTCGATCCGGGAACTGTCCGGGTACAGCGTGAGCCCGATGGCCCAGGTCATGCGGTGCCTCAGCTCCAGCTCGCCGATCCACACGGTCCGGCTCCCGTCCGCATTTTCCTCTAACCTGTAGTCCACCGGCATAAAGGATGTGGCCCGGTGGTGGTGCGGGATGTTCCACTCCACACCGCCGGAAAGCCAGGCCCCCAGCATGCCGATAAGGGCCGGTTTGACCACGGTCTGGCGGTAGAAGAGGTCGTATCCGTTGCTCTTGTCCTGGGCCGAGAAGATGCGGCCGCCCAGCTCCGGCAGCACACACAGCCTGATGTAGCGGTTCTCCAGGTACACGGCTTTGTAAGCGATATCCCGGCGCTCGTCGGTCAGTTTGTCGAGGAAGGGATAGGGATAGACTTTGCCCTGGGCTCCCTGGTAGGCCCGGCCGTTGTAGAAGATCGGGAAGATGCTGGGCTCTCCCACCAGGTAGGTGGGCAGCACCAGGTCCTCCTCCCATATCCGGACTCCCTGCGCCGCCGCCTGTGCAGGCAGCAGCAGCACTGCGGTTGCTAAACAGAACACGATCCCGAGGCACACATACAGGCTGGAAATACGCTGCGGCATGGCTGATCTCCCCTGCCTGATATATATACCAATTCCTCATGCAAGACAACATCTGGAGATTGCTTCGTCACTTCGTTCCTCGCAATGACAGTTTTGTTTGCAATAGCAATGACAGCTGTGTTTACAAGGACTGGCTGTGTTCGGAATGACGATGACAGCTGTGTTTGCAAGGACACGTCATGTTCGCGATGTCAATGACGATGACATAGAAAAGACCGGTCCCTTTGGGGGACCGGCGATTTGATTTAATCTGGCTTAGACAACACGGGAACTAGGAAGAATCCCTATTTGCTCAGCCGTTTTTCAAGTTCGGTAAAAAATCGGATCAGGAAATCGCGGCTCGAATCAACCTTTTCAGGGTCCTGGGCCATGAGACAGTCCACCCGGATCTGGCCGACTGTTTCATTGATCATGATGTTCATCAAAGGGGACTCACCGTTGGCATAAGCGTTGTGAGCGGACACCGCGTCAAAAAACCCCTTTTCCCTGTTCTCTATCCGAATTTTGAACCCGATCTCCTCCACGGTCTCGCGAGCGGCATCCCAGACTTGATCCAGGGACACGTCTTCGTAGATCACCGCATGCCGTGAGACTGCGTGTCTTCCCTTTTGCTGGACGGTTGTGCACATGATCCCGGTGGAAACCGCGGCGATCAGCACCAGCCAGGTCCATTTGTGTTTCATCGTAGATATTCCTCTGTTAAACATAATCTAATGCCAATGGGACTAGCCGTAAATCACCTTTGGGGGTGATTCAGGGGGGTGAATTTGATGAAACCGGATTCCTGTCCTGTTATTCCACCTCGGGAAACATGGACTCGACCCCGGCAAAGATCTCCTCACACAGGGATTCGAAGTCCATGTCGACTATGACGTGGAGCATCTTCCCGCTGTCCAGGAACACGTTGTATTCGCCCTTTTTCTCTCCCTGCTGCAAATAGACCAGGGCCCGGGTCTTCCCCTTGCCTTCGGCAAATTTGCTGGCCACGTTGAGGTTGACGTCGATCTTTACATCCATGCGTACTCTCCTCGTTTTCTTCCTCTGGCCATCAGCCTCCGGGCCGACAGCCGGATCTTCCTAGACTTCTTATCACAATTAAAGCAAAAATCTCAAATAAAATCGTTAACCCGAATAATTCACGAGTCGAGTTTGCCGTCGATGAAAGGCGCGGTGGGGTCGATAAACAGGGGGGCTAATCCAGATAATTCTCGAGGATCCGGAGGTTATCCGCGGATATGTCCACGAATTCCAGCCCGGCCTCATACATGGCATCCAGCTCATGGAGCTTGTACCAGCGGACCTTTGCCGTAGGTGATATCGACTGGCCCGTCCCCGGGAGGTCGATCTTGAGCAAAAGGCCCGTGTCCTGAGGCAGGTATTTGTCGGTGAGGATGCGGATACCCGAAGTGGAGATGTCATGGGTCAGGGAAAATCTGCCTGCCGGCTCGACCTCAACGCGGCCGGCTATGGTGTCGCGTTTGACTTTGCGTCTCTCTTCCATAGAAACCTCTCCCCTCCTCCCGACGGCTGGACAGCCAGGGTCGTACCGTTTCTAGCGGAGGGAGCAATAGAGATGACGACCCCAACCCTGTGGTTTTTCTCACGCAGCGCTCCGGACAGCCTCCTCATTTTCCATATCTGGAGCTTATTATAAAGATATTTTAGAGGGACAGTATTGATCAAGGGAGCCTGGAGTGATGCGGATCAATTGTCATCAATGAGCGAGCCGCTGCCCGTGATGTCCTTGATGATCGTGGGATTCCCTCTGTAGTAGACATTTCCGGTGCCGGTGATCGAGACATTGAGAAGCAGCGTCGCCAAGACCTCGGCCTTCCCAGATCCGCTCAGCGATACGGCCGTCGTCTCAGTGGTCAGACCGAAGGCCAGCAGATCTCCGGCTCCCGGAATCTCGATGGATTGGTTCATTACGGTCCCGCTCAAGGTGATTCGCCCGGCTCCAGTCATGGCCGATCTCAGCTCATCAGCCTCTATCTGCAGAGAGATCACCCCGGCTCCGTTCATGGTCAAGACCACGGAATCCACCTTGAACAGGGTCTTCCCGAACATGCTCCCCGCCCCGTTCAGCACCAGTGCCTCAAGATCGGTCATCGTAAGGTCGACGGTGAGGTTCAGCTCCTTGATCTGGACCCCCGGCGCCACATCGATCGTGAGTTCGCCGCCGCTGGCCGTTGTCGTGATGTGCTCCATCAGGTTCTCGTTCACAGTGACAGAAACTCTCTGCACCGTCCCGAATGTCAGATTCACAATGCCGGCCGAGTTGAACACCACAGTCTGGAAGCTCGCCACTGTCCGTTCCTGCGTGGCCAGCGTCTTGGACCCGGTGATTTTCTCGGGCGCAGAAGTAGACGTGTTGTCGCAGCCCGACAGGCAAAAAAGCACAAGCCCCATGCAGTATACCGTGCCCGAGAGCCACCTGTATTTTTTTTGCTGCATGTCCCAAGTATAGCAGAACAGGCAAGATTTCGGGAACTTCAGGATCATTGAGGTTCCCTGAGACAGTTATTTTTTGGGCGGTGAGCCTTCACCACCGTGGTTGTTGAATTTGGCTTCCCGTTCCGTGAACTCCCGCTTACAATCCAGGCAGGTATAGATCTTGACCCTCACCTCGAGCGGTGTTCTCCCCGGATTCTTGACCTTGATCATGGTGGCGTACATGGCAGAGCTTTCCTCAAGCCTGGACGACTTACACCATGGACATTGTATATTCATCTATTAGGAATTCTTTCGCCTGTATTCAAGGATGCCGCCTTTTCCTGAGAAACAATTTAAACCGACCAATCACCGCAAGTCAATCAAAAACTTTTAGCAACCGAACTTAAATGCATGACATCCGTATATATGGAGGGAGACAAAATGAACCAGCCCTGCAGACAAAAAGTTACCATCCCCTGCGCCAAATGCGGGGATACGCTCCGGGTTTTCCCCCATGAGTTGGAAGAAGACCAAGAGATCCAATGCCCGCGCTGCGACCAGTTCTTCGTCCCCTCCAAAATCCTGATCGAAATGGTCAGCAAGGTGGTCCAGAACAATATAGAAAATGGGGATTGAAGTTCCCGCAAAAATCATTCCAGGTAAGCGAAAAAAGTTTTCCGCTGAGAAAATCTTCCCCGAGAGACGTGCGGCCGTATTGTACTAAAGTCCAATTGTTTTCGGCCCTTTGGCTGTGATATTTTTATGGTAATGGACACAGGGACGGCCCAAATCATTTAGCCCGTTCAGGGCTATCAATTACCCCCTTTTGCTAATTAGGGCCGTCCCGTTTTCCCTCTCCACGGAATTGCCTGCGGTTTTGATCCTGCGGGCCTTTAAAAGAAGCTATTTTATGATGGTAAAACTCTCCAAATCATCCGAGGCATCGATGATCTCCACTTCGCCCCCCGGTTCTTTTATCTCGAAGACCAGCCGTACCAAACTGCCCCTGAACTCATCTTGAATGCTGCCCAGGCTGAAACCACCGATTCGGACTACACCAGGTTCGATCTCCATGCCATCCAGAGACACAAAATCCCGTGTCAGGTCTGTCGGCTCCACCCCCACAAAGGTCATCTTCTCCGAAGGGAACTTAAGCTCCAATCCAAAAGCCGTAACAGCAGTTGCATCCTCCACTCGGACAGGGACAACCATGCGGCCGCCTCTTTCCCGGGCCTTGCCTAAGGTCAGGCTCCCCTGCTCGTCCGACGGATGTTCGGCCCGGAAGCGGCCGCTTCCGGCTTCGGCCTCGTATAGATCCGCATCGAGGTTGTACAGTTCCACGGGAGCATCTCCATAGGCTCCCTCTTTGACACGAAACACCGCCACACATAGAGATCCGGTTCCGCGGGCCCTGAGCCCCTCTGCGCCTTCACCTTGGATCCTCACGACGCCGGGAATCTCCTCCTCTCCCCTCACTCGCTCGAACCCTTGAGTCAGAGGAGAGTTCAGGACTCCCACATATTCCAACAGCGCATGGGGATAAACCATCTCCAGGCTGAAATCCCGGATGCCGGCCGGATTGTCGATCATCACCGGGATCATGACCTGCTCCCCCGATCTCCCAGTGGTGGGGAGAGGATACACCCTCTGCATTCCCGAGAAAGGCATACTCATGGCCGAAAGAGACATGGCAGAGCCGACCGGACAGGCATAGTCTGCCGAGCACTGC
>JAUWTO010000092.1 GCA_030614685.1 Candidatus Aminicenantota bacterium | reverse complement strand
GCCCGCGTTTCGAGAGGTTCAGGGCCCATCGGTATACGTTCCTCTTTATCGCCATTCTGGCCCAATTCATCCTGGTGCCGCTGCTTGAAAAGGGATCCCGGAGACTCGTTCCCCTGCTCTTCATTCTTGTCGTGTTGGGTGTCCTGGGGACCCTGGACCTGCGCAAACGGATTTTCTTCGTATGCCTGGGCCTGGGTTTCGCGGCCACCGTGACTCATTATTTCGGCCGTCAGTTATACTTGGCGAATGCGGATCATCCGTATCTGTATGTGTTTGGCCTCAGCTTAGATATCGTTTTTCTGCTGGTCGTGGTCGTGATCCTGATGATCAAGGTTTTTTCGGAAGATCGAGTCACGGCCGAGACCATCCAGGGCGGGATCTCCGTCTATTTTCTGTTGGGTTTCCTATGGGCCTACGTCTACTTGATGGTCCTTTTTCTGGAGCCCGGGACCATCTCTTTCCCTGCTCCCTTGGCCGAGACCTCCACCATCATCTATTTCTCGTTTACGACCCTGACCACCCTGGGATATGGAGATGTGACGCCTGTGGGATGGTTTGCCCGCAACCTCACCATCCTAGAGTCGACTCTGGGGCAGATCTTCCTGACCGTCCTGGTCGCCCGTCTGGTCGGCCTCCACATCGCCTCCAAATCGAAATCCCGTGACTGATCCCCTGTTCCGTTTAGATCTCTGTTAAGGCCGTGCTGACCCGTTCCGGGATATCTTTCGCCTCACTTAAGGGAAAAGATCTGGTCGCTCTCCAGGTAGCTGAGCACCAGGTTGACCATGGCCTCCACGCCCACCGGAATCGATCCCTCATCCGCACAGAAGTAGGGGCTGTGGGCAGGAAATGAGGTCGCCTTGTTCTTCAGGTCGGTTATGCCCAGGAAGTAGAAGAATGCGGGGATCTCCTGGCTGTAGTAGGCGAAGTCCTCGGATCCCATGACCGGGGGCATCTCCATGATCCTGCTGTCCCCCATGAGCGTCTTAAAGACCTTCACAGACCAGTCCGTGAGTTCCGGATGGTTGAAGGTAACCGGTGCGCCCGGGCGGATGTCCAGGGTGTATTCGGCCCCGTTGGCCTCACACACGCCCTTGATCACCTGGTCCATGAGCCTGTGCACCTTGGCCCGGATGGCCTTCTCATGGGTGCGGATGGTGCCCGTCATCCTTATCTCTTCCGGGATGATGTTGAAGGCCGTCCCGCCGTGGATGGTGGAGACCGAGAGCACGAAGGGCGTGCGGGTGTCTGTCATGCGCGAGCGGATGTTCTGGAGTGCCAGGACCACCTGGGAGGCGGTCACCACTGAGTCCACTCCGCCCCAGGGCATGGAAGCGTGCACGCCCTTGCCCTGGATCACGATCTCGAAGCTGTCGTTGGAGGCGAGCGCTCCGCCCGAAACGTAGGCGATCATGCCCACGGGCAGGCCGCTCCCCACATGCAGCCCGAAGATGACCTCAGGCGCCGGGTCTGTCAGCACGCCTTCTTTGATCATGAGGGAGGCCCCGCCGGATTCCCCGGCCGGGGAGCCCTCTTCGGCCGGCTGGAACAGGAACTTTACGGTGCCGTGGAAACTGTCTTTCATTCCGGCCAGCACCATGGCCGTGCCCAGGGCTATAGTGGTGTGAATGTCATGGCCGCAGGCGTGCATAACACCGTCGACCTGGGACTTGAAGGGCACGTCCGCCTTTTCCAGGATGGGCAGGGCATCCATGTCGGCCCGCACCGCCACGATCCGGCCGGGCTTCCCGCCTTCAAGGACACCCACAACACCGGTGTGCGCGACCTTTTCCGTGACCGTAAAGCCCAGGGCCTTCAGCCGCTCCGCCACCAGAGCCGCGGTCTTGAACTCGCGGTTTCCCCTTTCCGGGTTCTCGTGGATGTGCCGGCGGATCTCGATGAGCTCCGGTGTGATCTTTTCGATCGCCTTCTGGATCTGCGCCTTATCGTCGCCCTTATCCTGGGAGAATGTAAAGCTCACCATCATCATCAGCAGGACTATGACCGCTTTCTTCATTTTCATCTCCTTGGGAGTCAGGTTTTCTTCTATCTTTTAACAAGTTTCATTCGATTGTACTTGGAATGGAATGAAAAATGAAGATACAATCAAAGTTCTTGATTTGGTACACTATATCGGATCAACAAGAAGATAAGAAAAGACCTGGAAGTTGAAGATAACAAATATTAGGCTGGAATATCAGAGGGTTTGGGATCAGTTCAAGAGATTAGCAAAACCGATTATCGCTTTTGAGTGTTGGTTCGGCCTCATCTATCTTCTCGTGCTCACGCCGGCCGTGGGATGGGTTTTGAACCTAATAGTTGCCTCTAGCGGCAGTGTGGCAATCAGCAATCACGAACTTATCACTTTTTTTCTCTCATTAAGGGGGGTGCTTTTCTTATTACTGAGCCTGACTTTTGTCATCGTGCTAGTTTATACGGAACAGATAGGATTGTATATTATCGGTGCGTCCGGAAGGTTTGGCAGCAAAATATCTACCCTCTCTGCTCTTCGGGAATTTATCTTCCACTTTCCTTCTCTACTGCGACTTGGTTTTATTCAGGGCGCAATACTGATCTCTATAAGTCTTCCATTTATTGGCGGGCTTGCACTTACCCGTATCCTGATTCTTGGTGATACGGATATTAATTATTATATGACATCTCAACCTTGGCAGTGGTGGAGCGCAATCGCTATCGCCTCAATTCTCTTGATAACATTTTTTCTTTTGGCAGCATGGCTCTATATTCGTTGGTTTTTTGCTGTACCCTCCCTTATCTTTGAAAATCTTTCCCCTCTCAAGGCCCTTAGAAAGAGCTGGCAAAAGACTCACCAGCGATTCCTATCTTATGGCATCCCCCTGGGGCTCCTCTGGCTCGTTATTACTACAATGGGATTTGTCTTCGCTTGGCTCATTAAATCATTTTCTGGACTCATGCTTGCGAACGTACAATTAGAAATCAGATATGTTCTCCCCATTGTCATCCTGGCGTTGGGAGCGATATCTGTAAACTACTTTGTTCTGGCCATTATAGGTAAAGCCATCCAAGCTTTTCTGATTCTGGAATTTTATTCCGAAACGTCCCCTGATGATTTCATTATGTTGAAAAAAAGAAAGGACTTCACTCAAGTTACTGCCACAAAACTCGGAATAATCGGATGGGCAGCAGTTATCGCATTCTTCTTGGCCACAATCTCTGGAGGAATAGTACATATTGAGGGGCTTGATTTTGGGTATCAGGTCAAAATCACTGCCCACCGCGGAAGTTCTTTCAAATCGCCGGAAAACACCATGAGCGCGCTTCGACAAGCTGTTGAGGATGGTGCTGATTATGCGGAACTGGATGTTCAAACCACTGCCGATGGCGTTGTTGTCCTTTTGCATGATGCGGATTTAATCAGGATCTCCGGTCAAAATTTGAGGATACACGAGAGTACATTTTCAGAAATTGAAGATATCGATATTGGAAGCTGGTTTGATACAAAATTCAAGGATGAAAGGATCGCAACACTTGATCAGGCCATTGCTTATTCTCGGGGTCGGATTAAACTGAACATTGAGTTGAAATATAACCGTCCTGATCCAGAATTGGCTGGAAAAGTCGCTCGCATAATTTCGGAAAACGATTTCACACGAGAATGTATTGTTACCTCACTGGACTATTCTGCATTATTGGAGATTAAAAAGATCTTACCTGAAGTAAGCACAGGACTCATTCTATTTCGCTCCGCAGGTGATGTCATCAGAATTCGTTCCGATGTGCTGAGTGTCCGTGCAGGCCAGGCTACCAACCGACTGATAAATAGAGCTCATCGTCAAGGGAAGCAAATCCATGTCTGGACGATCAATGATTGGAACAACGCCTTAACAATGATCGAACGCGGAGTGGACAATATCATCACAGACAAACCCGACTATTTAATCAGGCTGCTGCGGGTCTGGGACGGTCTTTCGAATATCGAGAAGATCACACTGATGTTTAGAAATCTCTTGCTGGGGACAGATCCGGAGTTGCTTGAACAGCTGTGATCGATACATCCCCTCTCCTGTTTCGTGATTGACCTTTTCGACGTGTCCTGATACCATTTTGAGCACCATATGGGGCGCGGCCACACATGAAATGTTCACAGTGTCAGTATCAGAATCCAACCGATACCCGTTTCTGCGGGCAGTGTGGGGCATCCATGGACCCGGAACAGTCTCCCACCGTGACCTGGCAGGCGCCTACCAGCCGCCTGTCACGCGGCAGCCTGTTTGCCTCCCGCTACGAGGTGATCGAAGAGATCGGTCAGGGAGGCATGGGGACGGTCTACAGGGTCTACGATCAGAAGGTGAAGGAACAGATCGCCATCAAACTGATCAAGCCGTCCGTGGCGTTCGACCCGAGCATCCTGGAGCGGTTCAATAACGAGGTCAAGATCGCCCGCAAGGTCGTACACAAAAATGTCTGCCGCATGTACGACCTCAGCGAATCTGACGGCACACACTTCATCACCATGGAGCATGTCTCCGGCGAGGACCTGAGCAGCCTGATCAAGCGCATCGGCCAACTGAGCACCAAAAAGGCGGTGGCTATCACCAAGCAGATCTGCGAGGGGCTGACTGAGGCCCATTCCCTGGGCATCATCCACAGGGACTTAAAGCCCCAGAACGTGATGCTGGACAAACAGGGCGATGTCCGCATCATGGATTTTGGGATCGCGCGGTCCCTGTTCACCAAGGGACTGACCGAGACGGGTATGCTCATGGGGACGCCCGAGTATATGTCCCCTGAGCAGGTTGAGGGGATCGTGGTCGATGAGCGATCCGACATCTACTCCCTGGGCGTCATCCTTTTTGAGATGCTCACAGGGCTGGTCCCCTTTGACGGGAACACGCCCATGAGCATCGCCCTGAAACACATGACGCACACACCCGCGAATCCTCGCACCTTCAATGCCTCCATCCCGGAGGGCTTGAACCGTCTGGTCTTGAAGTGTATGGAAAAAGATCCGAACAAACGCTATCGAACGGCCCGGGAGGTCATCGATGAGCTGGACCAGCTCGAGGTGGGAACCCCGATGCCGGAACGTCCGAGCGTGCAGGAAAGGCCCTCCACCCGAAAAGAGACGGTCCAGAAGTCCGGATCGAAAAAGAGCCTGGTTGCCGTGTTCGGCCTCCTCGGCGTTACCGCCATTGCTATCCTGTTATGGCAGTTCGTCTTCAAGTCTCGACCTGTGGAGACAGCCCCGCCGCCCCCGCCCCTCACTCTGGAGGAGCGGCTTTCTCAGGCAGCGGATCTCACGGAGGCGGGGCAGCATCAGGAGGCATTGGACCACCTCGCCGCCATCCTGGAGCAGGAGCCCCAGCACTTTGAGACCCTCCTCCTCAAGGCCGAGATCAGGTCCGATCAAGGCCGGGAGGAAGATGCCATAACGGTCTACAAAAATCTGATCGTCCAGGCAGCCGGGCATCCTCGGCCCTACCTGCGGCTGGGAGAGATCTCCGAGCGCAGGGGGGAATTGGAAGTGGCGCTCGCCTATTTCAGAGAGTACATCCGGAGGGCATCCCCAGGGCCGGATGCGACCCGGATCGAGGGGAAGATAGAGGACCTGGAGGAGCGCCTGCGCCCGGAGCCCGAAACCCAGCCCGCGGCCAAGAAAGCGGCACCTCAACCCAAACGTGAGACACCGGCGGAACGGATCCGCAAGGAACTGTCGCTGGCGCAGCAGGACTTCGAATCCGGCCGCTTTGCCGACACTCTCACTCGGTTGAGCCGGGTCCTGAGTCTGGATCCGCAGAATGCCTCGGCCCTGGAGCTCCGGGGCCAGACCAGGGCCGCCCTGGACGAGCGCGCCATCAATGCCCTGGTCAGCCGCTATGTCCAATCTCTCAACCAGAACCGGCTGGTCGACTTCTACCGGGAGCACGGCACCTCGGAGTTCTTCGCAGAGATCAAGCGGGATGCGGAACTCATCACCGGCCAGTACCGGTCGTTCAAGTCGCAGGCTGATCAGATCGTCATCACCGGGATGCAGGACTCGGCTCCCCAGGTCTCCTTTTCACACACGATCGTGGGCGTCTCCAAAGAGGACGGATCAGAGCAGGTGATCTTCGAGGGACGCTATGTGTGGATCCTTGAGAAGAGCGCGGAGGCCTGGAAGATCTCGGCCCTGCGGATCCGGTCATAATACAGGAAAGAGGAAAGCGGAGGAAATATTAATGAGCGATACAGCGTGGAAACAATTGGGGATCGGACTCGTTCTGATGATTGCGATGCTGCTGCCTGCCGGGCTCTATGCCCAGAAAGTAAAGCTGACCGTGGTGCAGGAAGGCGCGGTAGTCCAGGTGAAGCCGGAGACAGGGAGTGAAACCATCCAGCAGATGCCCCTGGGCGCAACTCTGGAGGCAGAGAGGAAAGTTGGAGAGTGGTACGAGGTCGTGGTGACCTCCAGACTGGGAGTCTCGCTCACCGGCTACATCCACGAACGCTTTATTCGAGTGATCCAGGCGGCAGAACCCGAGATTCGGACGGAACCGAAGACACCCTCACAGGGGTATGCGGGGCCGGCGCGTGAAAAAAAAGGGGATTTCGCCATCGGTCTCGGGTATGTGTCAGCGAGCCTCATGAATGATGCAAGCTCCTACACCGTGAACTGGAGCGACGGACTCCTGACCAGCGTCTCGGAACGCGGCGAGATCATGCACAAACTGGAAAAGAAGCCCTACGGCCTGGGGCTTTCCTTCAGCTACCTGATCACGGGCGGACTGGGTGTCCAGTTCCGGTTGGACTACAATGCCTCCGCTCAGCTCGAGCCAATGGAGGGCGGCAGCACCTACCGGATGGACTGGTCCTGGGAGGACGGCCGGAGCTTCGACCTGACCGATGCCTGGAACGTCGACGGCGAGATCTCTGTGTATCCCATCAGCGCCAACCTGATCTACAAGCTGCAGAGCGGAGGCATGTTCGTGCCCTATTTCAGTGGGGGCGTGTCCTATTTCATGGGAAATGCCAAGGCCAGCAGCACGCGGGGAGTAGGTGTCACCTGGGTAGCCGACGGCTCACAGTTCCTGGATTACATAAATGTCCCCCTCAGCATTGATGAATCGCTCAGCCATCTGGGCTTCAATCTCGGCGCTGGGCTCGACGTCCTGTTCTCCCCGGGATTCGGCGTGAACGTGGACGCGGCCTATTTCATCGGAAAAAGCTCCGAGCTGATCTGGCAGCATCCTGTGGGAACCTATCCCGGCACATACTTCCCGGAGAACTCCTGGTCCCTGGATCAGGACCAAGTCGAACTCCTGAACGGCCAGGTGAGTTCCCTCGAGGTAAACACATCGTTCTTCAAGATCCAGGCCGGGATCAAAGTGCTGTTCTGATCAGGAGACCCGGGCCCGCCGGCTCAGCCGTGCTTTCGCAGGATCGTTGAAACCCCGAACACGACTATGCCGACCGCCGCTATCTGCATGGGATGCAGGCGGTTGCCGAAGACCGCGGCCGAACAGAGCACAGGATAGAGGATGGCTGCCGAGTACTGGACCGGCCCCACAGACAGCATACGCCCCATCTTGTAGGATGCCTGAAGGGAGAGGAAGGCGGCCAGGGAGAAGACCAGGTACAGGTAGAGGTAGGGGGACGCAAAATAGGCGGAGACCCGGAATCCGTGTGACGCCACCAATATTTTCATGGTCACGATGATCAGTCCCGCTGATAGGCCCGAGACACAGGCGAAGAGCAGGCCCCGGATCCTTCGAGACAGGGATGGCATGAGCGCCGGGAGGACGAGGAGGAAGGGAACAGTCAGGGCCGCGATCAGTGGTTCGATCCGTACCCCCCCGTTTCCTGTTTCCGGGCCTTCGAAGATGTTGAGCAGGACGATGGCCGCCACGATCAGCACTGTGAAGGCGATGTCGGAGCTAAGGAGGCGCTCCTTAAGCAGCGCCTGCGAGAGGAACACCAGGACAATGACACCCCAACCCGCCATAGCCGAGACGATATGTGGATCGAGGCGCTTGAGGGCGGCCGCGTTGGGGACGATGTAGAGATTCATCAGGAGGAATCCCGCGATCCAGATCCCCAGGTTCCGGTAATAGGCCCGGTCTTTTTCCCCCTTGCAGCCGATCCATGCAACTCCTTTTTTCTGGAGCACATAGCCTGTCGAGAGCAGCGTGTAGGCCAGGACCGTCAGGCAGAGGGCAAGCCAGGTTGTCATGGGGCCATTATACATATTCGTGGCTTTGTCTCCTAGTTCTACTGCCCATGACGGCTTTCAACATCAGATCGCTTCGCTTCGCTCGCGATGACAGAGGACTCAGGTGCCCCTCGGCAGGTTCGGGTAAGTGCGGTATCGTTTGACGGCAGGGCAGCACATCGTTTGACCGTGGAGCAGGACTCTGATATATAAGCATACATATATCGTCATAACTGACTTGGGGAGGAGGCCCGTCCTACCATGGAACGCATGAAATTTCGCCGTATCGTCCTTATTATATTCGTCATCGTCATCTCCGTGATCTTTTTCAGGATGATCCAGGGGTTTCTCATGGCCATCCTGATGGCAGGGATCTTTTCGGCGCTGGCCATGCCGCTTTACCAGAGATTCGAGCGTTGGTACCGGGGCCGCCGCGGCCTGGCCTCGATCTCCACGCTGCTGATCATCGTCCTCCTCATAATCATTCCGTTGGGGGGCCTGCTGGGGATCGTCGCCGCCCAGGCGTTCAAGGTCGGCCAGTCCATAACACCCTGGATCCAAAAGCAGCTCGCCGATCCTTCAGGGTTGGCCGGGCTGCTGGAGAAGCTTCCCTTCTACGAACAGATCGCACCCTACCAGCATGAGATCCTGACCAGAGTCGGTGAGCTGGTGGGTTCGGTCAGCCAGTTTCTGATCAGCGGACTTTCCTCGGTCACGGTCGTGACCGCTCAGTTTTTGTTCAATTTATTTGTCTTTCTCTACACCATGTACTTCTTTCTCATGGACGGAGATAAGCTCCTGAATCGGATTCTGTACTACCTGCCCCTCGAGGAAAGCGACGAACTCCGCATGTTGGACAGGTTTACGTCCGTCACGAGGGCGACCCTGAAGGGCACGGCCGTGATCGGCATCCTGCAGGGCGGGTTGGCCGGTCTGGCGTTTGCCGTGGTAGGTATCCCCAGTGCCATATTTTGGGGGACCATCATGGTGGTCCTCTCGGTCATTCCCGGCATAGGAACCGGATTTGTGTGGGTCCCGGCCGCCATCATCCTGGCCGCCACCGGACACATGGGCCAGGCCATC
>JAUWTO010000079.1 GCA_030614685.1 Candidatus Aminicenantota bacterium | reverse complement strand
TCCGGTTGTGATAGAAAACATACGGGATCATGTCCAAAGAGCCCGCGATCCCGAAGAATTCATCGAAACCGACATCCGTGGGGCCGTACTTGAGCGGCTGGTTGAAGTCGACTTCGCCCTGATCGTCCCGGCTCCATTCGAACCCCAGGTGCCATTTGCCGACACAGGCGGTGACATAGCCGCGCTGTTTGAGCATGCCTGCGACGGTCAGGCGGTCCGGACCGATGAGCGCCCGGTCTACCGGCGGCCAGAGCACGCCGTTCTTCAACCAGGTGCGCCAGCAGTATCGTCCCGTGAGAACACCGTAGCGTGTGGGGGAACAAACACCCGAACCAGAATGGGCATCCAGGAAGCGCATGCCTTCTTCTGCCAATCGGTTGAGGTGGGGTGTCGGGATCTGCGAATCCGGATTAAAGGCCTGTACGTCTCCGTAGCCCATGTCATCTGCCAGGATGAAGACAATATTGGGGAGTTGGCTTGATCCTGAGGGAGGAGTCTGCATGGGAGCTTTATTACACCCCCCACTTCCTACTGCTGCGATGACTAGACATAAAATTCTGAACGAGTTTTTTGTTGTTAAATTCCTGATATTTTTCATGTTGTTCCTTTAAATATTCATTCTGGTGTGGTTTGACATGGGACATGGCGTATTCTAATAAAGATTTCACTCAAAATCGAACATAAAATACAATTTAATCCATAGGCTGGCCCATGAATTTTTGTCCAAACAATGATCTTTAGGTCTATCCAAAAAATGCGCAATCCTTATAATAGAGGATGAGTGGAAGGAAACATATTATGCAGATGAGAAAGATGTTGAACATAACCCTACTTCTCGGGCTGGCGGTCACTAGCGCCATTTTTCTGGCCAGTTGTGCATCCAAACCCGAGGTCCAACCAGAGCCTGAAGTCACACCCACGCCTCCTCCTCCGCCCCCGAAATTCGACGTAAAAGACTTCCAGCACCAGATGGGCGAAGAGATGCGAAAATCGTACGAAAAAGCGGATGAGATACTCCTCGGTACATACACGGGAGGGCATGTGGATGACGTGTACGGCCTGACCTACTATTTCGATGATTTCATCAGCTTTGACAAGACAACCCTGTCCTGGGGGCCCCGGATGCAGGTTATTGTGCAGGTCCTCCCCCATGAGCTTAAACCCGAGCTCATCACGCAGCGGGAATTCAAGAGCCTTACCGAGCTGGACAAAGTCGGGATCTGCTGGGACGACTATGATCAGGAGCGCTACTACTACCTCATCGAGGGCGAAAAGATGCTCATCTTCTTGCAGCAGGGTTTTGATGAAGAGAACACACGATCTTTCCGCAACCTGATCGATACCTACCCGGCCACCAAGAACTGCAATTCCAAGGCCGTGTTCGCTCTGATGGTTCAGGAACTCTTCACACGCTAGAAAGCCTCCGCTACCGCAACTCGATCGAAGAGTACTGAGTTACTGCTTTATTAAAGTTTCTTTGGCCAGGGGAACAGGGACAAACAGCTTGTACACCGGATAGACCTGCTGTGCCCTCCCCCACTGCGGGGCCAGATGCCGGTCAAAGAAGTTCCAGACCAGCAGGCCGTCATCACTCTCCGGCTCCAGCAGATAGGAGGCCACGTTAGCCAGGGGCTGGGCCATGGGAACAAAGAGCGTTCCTGCCGGGAACTCCCTCTCCTCCTCAAAATACTCCCCGGTCACGGAATTGAGCCGGTGTCCCTGGAATGCGCGCTGTTGTCCCTTGAGTTCCTGGATCTTGAAACCTTCCACATTGAGCCGGGCGGGCTGCACCAGGCGCTCCACCAGGATACCGTGCTGAAGCAGTTTCCTCAGGGCATCAGGAGCCGTCCCGGGGATGAGGTAGCCAAAGGGCAGCCTGACCGACCGCTTAGCAAAGAATTCGGCCAGGAAAGGCATGGTGTAGGTACGGGTTTCTTCGGTCCTGCGAGCGCGCATCCGGCCACTTTCAGTTTGGTACTGCTCCATCACGTATCCGTTGACCGTTATCTTGTCCTTGATGGGCCGCACATCGTATTCGATAGCGAACATGTCCTCAGCAGTCGGGGCGAGCCCGCGACGTATGGTCTGTTCGTCGGCCTTGCGCAGGAGATCCCTGATGTCGTCTTTGTTATTCACACAGAACTCGAGAAGGGCATGGAACAAATGGTAGGTGCCGGTCACCCGGGTCTTAAAATCCGCGTAGGGATAGTTCTCGTTTAGGATGCCCAAACGATTCCGAAGTCCGAAATAGTTGCTGAGATAGCGGGGCTGGGGTCCCAGGGGTCTCCATCCCTTTTCCGGTTCACGGATGCTCATAAAATCCCCGTGAGGGATGCACAGAGTGTGATATTTTTCCAACAGGATCCGATTGATCTCAGGCCGGACATAGTCGCTCATGTATCGGATCAGGGATGTGTCTCCATTGGGATTCAATGCCCACACCCAGGTGACAAATTCCTCGTGATAGGAACCGTTGTGCGTGTGGCTGTCCAGGAGCACTGCCGGGTCCCAGCGAAGCATGACATTCTGGACCAACCCCAGCACTTCGGGGCTTTCGAGCTTCATCCCATCCCGGTTCAGGTCCATGTTCAAGCCGTTGGGACGTACACCAACCCCCTGCTCCGGTCCGACCTGGTTGCGTCGGTTGTCCGGGCTGATCTTCTCATTCCCATCCGGGTTGAAGATCGGAGCTACCAGCAGCACTATCTCCTTCAGGTAATCCAGCGACTCCGCGAGTGCCAGGTCCCGCGCGAGCATCAGTGCGGCCTCCTTGCCCTCCACCTCACCGGCATGTATGCCGGCCTGGATGTAGACCACCAGCCGATCGTCAAAGGCCAATTCCCGAGGCGAAGACGGGACCGGATCTCCGATAACCAATAGGGGGATTTTTCGACCTTCGGCGCTTATGCCCAGGGTCTCGACGCGGAGCCGGAGGCTCAATCTCTGCAGGGAATGGATGAATCCCTGCACATCCGCATGGAGCGATGTCGCCGTGTATTCGCTGGACTCCGCCCTGGTCAGGGGTTTGTCTTCCTGGGAGGGAGATGTGTTTGACACTACGAGTATTAAGAACATGAAGACTAATAACAGGTGACTCAAAGCTCTAAGTTTCATGAGTGTTTTCCTCTCTCTAGAGTGTAACTCTATATGAGTCTATGTGAAAAGTTCCAGCGTGGTCAAGACCATTGATTCGTTTGCGCGGGTTGTGATAAGTTCGTCATAATACGTCTTAGATTAGAGGAGAGTGGAATGAGCCGAATAACCAAATATTTTGTGATTGTTCTGACTGCTGTCTGTATCACCACCTGTCTAGGCCTGCTTTATGGCCAGGAGCAGACTGAGGAGGGCAAGGAAGCAAAATACTGGACCGTACCCGGATACCGGCACGGCCCAAGTTTTTTCCCCCGCAGCAACTATGCTGAGACAAAACCCCTTGAGAAAGGGATCATGGATTTCAAGCACTATCACACGTATAAAGAAATGGTCTGGTGGTTTAAAAAATGGGCAGAGGAATATCCCGATCTTGTGGACCTGTATGTGGCAGCCAAGAGCTTCGGGGGCATCCCCATCTACCAGCTCACTGTCACCAATAAAAAGACCGGCAAAGACACGGACAAACCAGGCATGTTCATCGACGGCAACCGCCACAGCGGCGAGGTGACAGCTGCGGAATCCGCCTTCTGGATGCTGCATCACATGCTGACCAGTTATGGTGCGGATCCTGAGATCACACGCCTGCTGGATAATTTTGCGTTCTATTTTCGGCCCAAGAACAACCCGGACGGAAGCCTGCTCTACCTCATGACCGCCCAAACACTGAGGAGCACGATCCGTCCCTATGACAATGACCTCGACGGACTCATGGACGAGGATCCCGCCGAGGACCTGGACGGCGACGGATGGAGCCGTCAGATGCGCATCAAGGTCGAAAAGGGGAAAGGCACTTACATCCTCGATCCCCGCGATCCCAAAGGCCGCATGATGAAGCTGGCCCCCAAAGGAGAAGGGATCTACAATGTGATGTCCGAAGGCATCGACAATGATGGAGATGGTCGGATCAATGAAGATGGGATCGGCGGGCTCGACTTGCACAGGAACTACCCTGAGAACTGGCGCCCCATGGCGGAGAACGAAAAAACAGGCCGGGGATTCACTCAGCGGGGGGCCGGAGCCTATCCGCTGTCCGAAGTGGAGACCCGCTCGCTGGTCGTTTTTCTGCTCGAGCACCCCAACATTTCCGTAATGAATACCATGGACACCACGGTTCCCATGCACCTACGGCCGCCGTCCACCTCCCCCAGTGAGGAACGCATGTACCCCGAAGATCTCGAGCTCTACAAGCACTTCGACGAAAAAGGCAAGGAGCTCTCCGGATATGCGAGAGCGGGTGATGTGTACCAGGACTACGGCCGGGGCAGGCCTCTTTTCGGACACAGCCCGGATTTTGGATACTGGTACTACGGCGCCATCTGGTACGGAGATGAGCTCTGGAACGGAGGGAGGATCGGAGACTATGACAGCGATGGCACCTCTGACGAATGGGATAGGTTCCAGTTCAACGACAAGGAGTTGGAGACCAGCCGCTTCCAGGAATGGACCAAGGCCATGCATCCTGTCTACGGCGAGGTCGAGGTCGGGGGCTGGGATGGGAAATTCTACCGCCAGAATCCTCCTCCTGAGCTATTGGAAGAATGGGCCATCAAAGAGGTCCGGTTCAATCTCATGTTGGCCAACAGTCTTCCCCGGATTGTGATGGCAGAGCCCAAGATAAGCGAAAAAGACGGCGAATTCACCATAGAGGTGGAAGTCGAGAACCAGGGCTACCTGCCTACCGCGTTGAAGCAGGCCCAGTTGGTCAAGATGGTCATGCCGGACCGAATCACACTGGAGTTTCCCGAGGGCATGCTGCCCCGACGCATGGAACGCGGCCGGTATGGAGGCATGTATGGACCCGGAAGGGGCCAGCAGCCAGAGGAGCCGCAAGAGGAAGCCAAGGTTAAGATCATAGAGCCCCGGGGTAACCGTCCCTATGTCGAGATCGGCCGCATCCCCGGCAATGACAAAGCCAAGGTGACCTTCAAGCTCAAGCTCAACGGCATCGATGGTACCGAGTGCACGGTGAAGTACACATCCACACGGGGCGGCGTCGTGTCTAAAAAGATTAAAATCGGAGATTGAGAAACAAAAGTATTTGGTAGACAGAGAAAACGACTTTACTTGTGTCGTTCTGATCCATACAATGTTTATCATTAGCAAGGATATCCCTGCTGTACCTACACCCGAAATACGGAGGAACAAATGAAAAAAAATTGGTGCATACTCTCTATTTTCCTATTGGCGGTTTTTTTTGCCAGTTCCGGCTGCACTCAGAAGACGGAGACTGCCGGGGACTTTAAGATCGATTATGCGAAATACACACTGGACAACGGGCTTGAAGTCATTTTGCATGAGGATCGTTCCGATCCCATAGTGGCGGTGGCTCTGCAGTTTCATGTCGGCTCCAACCGAGAGGTTCTTGGGCGGACCGGCTTCGCCCACCTGTTCGAGCACATGATGTTCCAGGAATCACAGCATGTCGGACAGGATCAATTCTTCAAGAAGATCCAGTCAGCCGGGGGCACACTGAACGGAGGAACCAGCAGGGACGGCACCATCTATTTTGAAGTCCTACCCAAGAATGCCCTGGAGCTGGCACTCTGGCTTGAGTCAGACCGGCTTGGGTATCTTCGCAGCTCTATCACACAGGAAGCCTTTGCCAACCAACAGGGTGTCGTGAAGAATGAAAAACGGCAGGGTGTCGATAACCGCCCTTATGGCTACACTAGCTACATCATAGGTAAAATGCTCTACCCTGAGGGCCACCCCTACAGTTGGCAGGTGATCGGCTCCATGGATGATCTGTCCAATGCCACTCTAAGGGACGTGCACGAGTTCCATGAAAAATGGTACCGCCCCAACAACTGTACCCTAGTTGTGGCCGGGGATTTCGAGGTCGAAGATACCAAGACTCTGATCGAGAAATACTTTGGAGAGATTCCGGGCGGGATCAAACTCGAGGCGCCCAAACCCCAGCCCGTTACTCTGGAGGCCCCGAAGCTGGCGTTTCATGAGGACAACTTTGCTCGCTCCCCCGAGATCAGCATGGTGTTCCCCACCGTGGAACAATACCACTCGGATGCGTATCCCCTGAGCTTCCTGGGGCAGCTGTTATCCTTCAGTAAGAAGGCCCCCATGTACAGGGTGATAGTGGAAGAAAAAAAGCTTGCACCTCGAGCATCCGGATATCAGATGAGCAGTGAGATCGCCGGAGAATTCACGATCCGTATCCGCACGTTCCCCAAGGTCGGCCTCAATGATGTTACAGCCGCTATCTCCGAGACCTTTGAGAGATTCGAGACCGAATCCTTTACGGAGCAGGACGTGGATCGGATCAAGGCCGGGATCGAGACCAGTTTCTATAACAGGCTGTCCAGCGCACTCGGCAAGTCTTTTCAGCTGGCTCGCTATAACGAATATGCCGGCTCGCCCGACTATCTCGGCACAGACCTGGAAAAGATTCAGGCCGTGACCAAGGCCGACATCCTGCGGGTTTATGAGAAATACATCAAAGATAAACCCTATGTCATGACCTGTTTTGTCCCCAAGGGCCAGACAGATTTGGTCGTCGAGGGCGCAGAGCGCTTTCTCCTGGCAGAAGAAAGCATCACAGCCGCCGATACCACGTCTGCACAGGACGAAGGCTTCTCCGTAGAACCAAGTCCCTCCGTATTCGACCGCAGCATAGAGCCCAGTATTGGATCCGATCCGGAGATAATCCTCCCGACGGTGTGGCAGGAGACTCTGGGGAACGGCATGAAGCTCTATGGGGTCGAGCATCACGAACTACCCCTCATCCAATTCACTATGACCGTTAAGGGCGGCCAATTGTTGGACGATTTCGACAAGATCGGGGCTGCAAACCTGGTAAGCGATCTCCTCATGGAAGGAACGCGGGACAAAACCCCAATAGAACTGGAAGAGGCCATCGATGACCTGGGAGCCAGCATCATGATGTTCACAGGGCGAGAGGCCATCACCCTCCGTGTCAACTGCCTGTCCTCCAAATTCGCCGATGTTTACGCGCTTGTAGAGGAGATCCTGTTGGAGCCTCGCTGGGATACTACGGAATTCGAGCGGGTGAAGAGAGAAACACTGGAATCCATCAACCGCAACAAGGCCAATCCCAATGCCATCTCCGCCAACGTGTTCAACAATCTCATATATGGGGAAAAACATATCTTCAGCTATCCCGTGGTCGGTACCACCGAGTCCTTGGAATCTATCAACCTGGAGGATGTCAAAGCGTATTACACGAATTACTTCTCGCCTTCCCTGGCCCACGTGGCCATAGCAGGGAATATCTCCCGGGCTGAAGCCGTCCGGACTTTCAAGTCTCTGGAGAAAAAGTGGGGGGCCAAGGACGTGGCCTTCCCTGAATATCCGCTTCCCGAACCGAGAGAGGAAGCCTTGGTGTGCTTCGTGGATGTCCCCGATGCCAAACAATCCGTGATCCGGATCGGCAGCGTGGGCTTAGCCTACACGGATGCGGATTACTACCCGGCCTATATCATGAACTACAAACTCGGTGGCAGTTTCAACAGCATCGTCAACATGATCCTCCGTGAGGAGAAAGGGTATACCTACGGGGCTCGCTCAGGATTCAGCGGCTCTCTCATCCCGGGAACATTCGCTGCCTCTTCGTCCGTGCAATCACGTGTCACGCTCGAGTCGGTTCAGATCTTCAAGGACTCGATGACGGATTACCGAGATGGGATCTCGGCCGAGGACATGGAATTCACCAAGAGTGCCCTGGTCAAGTCCAATGCCCTACGCTTTGAGACTCTGGGCGCTCTGATCGGCATGCTGAACACCATTGGCAACTACGATTTTCCATTCGACTACATCAAACGACAAGAGGATATTGTCAGGAACATGACGTTGGATCAACACAAAGAGCTGGCACAGAAATACATCGAGCCGCAAAAGATGATCTACCTGATAGTGGGTGACGCGGCCACACAGATGAAAGAGCTGGAACAGCTTGGTCTGGGAACACCCCGGCTGATCGAAAATAAATAGATCCTGCGTGCCGGGCTGCCCTCACTCGTGCCGCAGGCTGTCAGCCGGATTCGCGGTGGCAGCGCGGACCACCTGGAATCCGACCGTGATCAGGGCGATCATGATGGAAGCGGCACCAGCGGAAAGGAAGATCCATATGGTCGGGTCTGTTCTATAGGGAAACCCGGACAGCCAGTAGTTCCGCATCAACCAGTATGTCAGAGGCCAGGCTACGATGTTGGCTACAAGTACCCATTTCACAAATTCTTTGGATAGCTTGAGGATCACACTATTCGTTGACGCTCCCAGTACCTTGCGGATGCCGATCTCTCTGGTTCGCTGCTCGGCTGTATAGGATGCCAGCCCGAACAAACCTAGACAGGCGATCGCGATGGCCAGGAGCGCGAACAGGCTCAGGATATCGCTGAGCCTGTCCTCAGAGGCATAACGTGTCGCCAAATCATCATCCAGAAAAAAATAGTCAAATTCACGCCCGGGTTCTAGTTTCGTCCATTTCTCCCTTACGAATTCAATGGTTCCAGATATGTTTCGAGGATCGAGCCGCATGGACACAAAAGCCAGGGCCTGCTTTTCCAGCATCAGAGCCATGGGTTCGATCTCCTTGCTCAAAGGCTGATAATGGAAATCGGACAGCACGCCGATGATCTGGCCCTGCCGTCCCTCGGCAAAGGCCAGTTTCTTCCCGATAGCCTCATCCGGAGTCCACCCGAACCTTCGGGCTGCTACCTCGTTGACGATGTAAGCCGCATTGGCATCCGTGCTGAAATCTGTGGAAAAATTCCTCCCGGAAATTAGACGCATCCCATAGGCTGGGATGTAATCGTAGTCGCAGCGGAAGATGTACATTGAAAACGTCTCGCTCTGCGTTTTTCCCTCTGGAATCATCAAACGCAGCTCTCCTGTCCGGCCAGGGATACCTGATGAAAATGTGGCCTGCGTGATATTTGGATTCTGGAGAAGCTCTGCTTTGATCCCCAAGTGATTTCGTCCTGTTTCTTGAGTCTGAACGGGCACAACCAGCATGTCCTGCTTAGCGAACCCGAGGTCTTTTGTCTTCATGAATTCGATCTGGCGCAGGACAATTCCGGTCCCGATGATCAAAGCCACCGACAAGGCAAACTGGAAGACAACAAGCACTCGGCGCAGTGCCGAACTTTTTGCGCCTTTGCTTAGTATACCGCGGAAAACCGATATGGGCTGGAAACCTGAAAGAAAAAATGCCGGATAGCTTCCTGCCATGAGACCGGAAAAAAGCACCAGGAACAGCATTCCGGCCACTATCGGCGGCCGGAAAAGGAACTCCGTGGACATCTCCTTGCCCGCGAAATTGTTGAACAGGGGGAGAGCCAAAGAAGCCAGGCCCACCGCCAGCACCAATGCTGCCAGGGAGAGCAGCATCGATTCGGAGAGGAACTGCCCGACCAGGTTTTTCCGGAAAGCACCGAAAACCTTACGGAGTCCGACTTCCCGGGCCCGGTTAGCAGAACGGGCAGTGGAGAGATTCATGAAGTTGATGCAGGCAATCAGCAGGATGAAGAGCGCGATGGCTGAAAACACGTACACATACACGAGATCTCCAGTGGACTCGATCTCGCCCTGGAGTTTGGACCTTAAGTGGATATCCGTCATCTTCTGTATTCGAAATTTCATGGAAATCCCAAACTTACGGGCCTGCTGGCCCGTGTGGTTCTCCACGATCTCAGGTATCTTCTCCTGAACAGCCTCCGCATCCGCCTTCTCGTCCAACAAAAGATAAGCCCAACCCTGGACACCCAACCATTGTTCCAGCCCTGCTCTCTGCTGCTCACTAAGACAATTGAAGGAGTTTAGGTAGTTGAAGCTTAAATGAGAATTACGGGGAATGTTCTGGATTATCCCTGTGACGTGAAGATC
>JAUWTO010000072.1 GCA_030614685.1 Candidatus Aminicenantota bacterium | reverse complement strand
GACCTGGAGTGGAGATGGTGATGCCCGGAGACAACTCGAATCTGGAGATCACGCTGATCATTCCGGTCGCGATGGAGAAGGGCCAGCGGTTCGCCATCCGTGAGGGCAGCCGCACAGTGGGTGCCGGAACCATCACTGAGATCCACGAATGACCTATAGAGCCCGTTCCCTGAATGGGCCGTTCAGATAGAGCGAGAAAAACCATGCGAGACATAGTGATCCTTCAATGCACCGAATGCAAGCGGCGGAACTACACCACCACCCGCAATAAAAAACAGCAGACAGAAAAGCTCCAGCTGAAGAAGTACTGCAGGTTTGACCGGAAGCATACACTGCATAAGGAGGTAAAGTAACCGGACGCCTATGACCTGAGGCAATCCGTTCCAGGCCGGAAGCGGCTTGAGAGCTGATAGGCGGCAGGTCGGCGGTTCGCTAAGACGATGAGGGGAAGGTACAGGTGAGTAGCTCAACTGGCTAGAGCATCGGTCTCCAAAACCGAAGGTTGCGGGTTCGAGTCCTGCCTCACCTGCCAGAATCTTTTTAGTCACCCTATCGTATAGAATCCGGAATTCGCAGGGAGGTCACACACCGCCTATGTTGAGCCGGAATTTACTTTCCGTATAAAAGGAATTGAGATGAGCAAAAAGGTCAGATGGTACAAGAGGCTGGGCCCTTTTTTCAAGGAAGTCCGGGCAGAGGTCAAGAAGGTAACATGGCCCTCGCGCAACGAGGTGTACAGCACCACCATCGTTGTCATCCTGGCAACCATATTTTTTGGAGTCTACCTGTATATCATGGATTTGATCTTTTCATACGCGATTTCCAACATCGAATCTTTATTTTTGTAAGTTGAGTGAAATAATGTCTAAGAATTGGTATGTCGTACACACATATTCCGGGTTCGAGAGCTTTGTTTCGGAGTCCATCCACCAGCGAGCCGCAGAGTTGAATGTGGAAGAACAGATCGGCCGCATCATAATCCCCACGGAAGGGGTAGTCGAGATTAAGGGCGGGAAAAAGGTTGTCTCCACCAAAAGATCTTATCCAGGCTACATCCTGATCGAGATGGAGATGAGCGATCAGAACTGGCTGATCATCCGGGAGACCCCCAAGGTCACAGGATTTGTAGGTTCAGGCAAGAGGCCCACACCGCTGAGCAAGGATGAGGTCAGCCAGATCATCGAGCATATGGAGAGCACCTCGGAGAAGCCCAAACCCAAACATTCGTTCGAGAAGGGTGAGGCCGTCCGCATCATCGACGGTCCGTTTTTCAACTTTAACGGTCTCGTGGAAGAAGTCAATTTCGAGCGGAACACGCTCAAAGTCATGGTGACCATTTTCGGACGGTCCACGCCCGTCGAGCTCGAGTTCTTACAGGTAGAGAAGATCTAGGAGGAACAATGGCCAAAGTAGTGGTATCGAAGATCAAACTGCAGATCGAGGCCGGGCAGGCCAGTCCCGCGCCTCCGGTCGGGCCGGCCCTGGGACAGCACAACGTGCCTATCATGGACTTTGTGCGTCAGTTCAACGACCGGACCAGCAAGATGGAGCCGGGCACCGTGATCCCTGTGATCATCACCGTTTTCAAGGACCGGACGTTCACATTCGTGCTCAAGTCCCCTCCCGCCTCATACCTCTTGAAAAAGGCAGCCGGGATTGCCAAGGGCTCCGGCGAACCGAACAAGGAGAAGGTCGGGAAGGTCACACGGCAGCAGCTGGAAGAAATCGCTAAGGCCAAGCTGGTCGACCTGAACGCTTATGATCTGGACGCCGCCGTGAAGATCATCGAGGGCACGGCAAAAAACATGGGATTGGAGATTGTCAGTGGCTAAACGAGGACAACAGTACACAAAGGCAAAGGCGGCGTTGGGCCGAGTCGAGTATCCCCTGGATGAGGCCATAGACCTCATGAAGGAGATGAGCTTCGCAAAGTTTGACGAGTCCGTGGACATCGCTGTCAATCTGGGTGTGGATCCCAAACATTCGGATCAGATGGTCCGCGGCACGGTCGTGCTTCCTCACGGCACCGGAAGGACCCAGCGCGTATGCGTGGTCGCTTCCGGGGAGAAGATCTCTGAAGCGGAGGAGGCTGGGGCCGACGTGGTGGGCGGAGAGGACCTGATTGAGAAGATTTCAAAGGGCTGGATTGAGTTCGACGTAATGATCGCCACACCCGACATGATGCGCGGAGTAGGCAAGCTGGGTCGAATCCTCGGCCCCAGGGGAATGATGCCCAACCCCAAATCCGGGACGGTGACGTTTGATATGGGCAAGGCTGTACAGGAAGTCAAGGCCGGGCGGGTGGAGTTCCGCGTGGACAAGACGTCCATCGTGCATTCTGCGGTGGGCAAGCTGTCGTTCTCCGCGGACAAGCTCTGCGAGAATGTGACGGGATTCATGCAGGCCATCCAGCAGGCCAAGCCCCCCGCGGCCAAGGGAAAATACGTAAAGCACGTCCACATCTCATCCAGCATGGGGCCTTCCCTCAAGATCTCGGAAGCGTCACTGGAATAAGAAGGAGAGGTCAAAGTGAGCGTCAATCTTGAAAAGAAAGAAAGTCAGATCCAGGACCTGAGGGGAGAGTTCGATCGGAACAACACCTTCTATCTTCTGGACTATGTCAACATCTCCGTGTCCAAGTCCTCAGAGTTGAGGCGCCAGCTCCGCGAGAACGACTGCTACCTGAAGGTCGTGAAGAACCGCCTGGCCCTGCGGGCCCTGCTGGAAGGTTTTCCAGAGGAAATAAGGGAGAGCTTCCAAGGTCCGACCGCCATCGCCTTCACGGAAAAGAATCCCATCATCCTGGCCAGGCTGCTCAAGGATTTCATGACTCAGAGCAAAATACTCAAGGTCAAGGCCGGGATTGTGGAGGGAGATTTTCTCTCGCAGGACAGGTTCCAGGAGATCGCGATCCTGTCCTCTCGCAACGACCTGGTCGCCAAACTGGGCTATCTGATCGCTTATCCATTGACTCAATTCCTGCGGAGCCTGCAGGCTCCCATGAACACGCTGGGTAGCATGATGAGTCAATTGAAAGATAAAAAGGAACAGTAATTTTGTTTATGCTTGGGAGGAGAACATGACGAAAGAGCAAGCCAATGAGGCTGGTGATATGAAAACAAATGAAAAGACCAAAGAAAAAAAGGAGACCAAAGTGAGCAAATTAACCAAGGACCAATTCTTCGAACATCTGGACAACCTGACTGTTCTCGAGCTTGCGGATTACATCAAGGAATTCGAAGACAGATATGGCGTGAGCGCAGCTGCCGCCATGGCCCCGGTCGCTGCCGCAGGCGCATCCGCCGCCGGTGAAGCACCTGCAGAAGCCGAGCAGACCGAGTTCAACGTGATCCTCAAAGAGATCGGCGACAAGAAGATCAACGTGATCAAGACCGTTCGCGAGGTCACGAGCCTGGGACTCAAGGAAGCCAAGGACTTGGTGGACAGCTCACCCAAGGCAGTCAAGGAAGGCGTCAGCAAGGACGAAGCCGAAGATATCAAGAAAAAATTCGAAGAAGTCGGAGCTGTCATTGAAATCCAGTAGTTGGTGTTTGTGATCAAAATAACCCTTCTGCGAGGGCAATTATGCTGAACGAAACAAAAAATATTTATCGCGACAGGATCGACTTCTCCAAGATCAAAGGCGTCTTCCCGATGCCGGACATGCTGGCCATCCAGAGGAAATCCTACAAGGAATACCTCCAGATGGAGCTGCTGCCCGAGGAAAGAAAGGATATCGGACTCCAGGCCGCCTTCAAGGACATCTTCCCTGTGTCGGATTTTAAAGAAACGACCCAGTTGGATTTCATCTCCTACGCCATCGGTAACTGGGAGTGCAAATGCGGCCGCCTCAAAGGCGTGGAGAACTCCCGGCGCAAATGCAGTGGGTGCGGCACGCTGCTGCCACCCGATGCGGAGCTGACAGAGAAGGAAATCTGTCCGTACTGCAACTCCATGAAGACCATCGAAGTCCCGCTCTGCGACCACTGCGGCGACAGGGTGGAACTCAAGTTGAAGTACAGCCCTCACGAATGCCTGCAGAAAGGGTATACCTTTTCCGTGCCTCTGCGCATCAAGGTCCGCCTTATCTCGTGGGAGAAAGACCCTGTTTCCAAGGCGAAACGCCTGAAGCACATCAAGGAGCAGGAGGTCTATTTCGGCGACATTCCCCTCATGACAGAGAAGGGCACATTTATCTTCAATGGCATCGAGCGGGTGGTGGTCAGCCAACTGCAGAGGTCGCCCGGTGTGTTCTTCCGGCCGGGAGACGGCAAGGGATTCTTTATCGGAAAAATCATCCCCTACCGGGGGGCTTGGGTCGAATTCGAATACGACGGGAAGAACTTCCTGTATGTGCGCCTCGACCGCAAAAAAAAGTTCCTGGCCAGCGTCTTTCTGCGCGCGCTTGGATTCGGTTCTAACGAGGAGATCCTGAGTCTCTTCTACCAGACGTATACGCTCGTTTTCAAGAAGGGCACCCTGTATTGGAAGCTGGACGAAAACCTGGTCGGCAAGACGGTGAGTGCGGAGGTGGTCCATCCCAAGACCAAGAAGGTGATCATGCCCGTGCGGAAGAAGCTGACACGGGAGTTGTTCGAAAAGCTGCAGGCGGCCAAGGTCGATGTGGTCGCCCTCTCTCCCAAAGAGCTGGAGGGAGCCCTGGCCGTGACACAGATCCCCGACGTCATGGACAGCAACATGAACATCGACGAGGACCTATGGGAGAAGCTGGCGCAGTACAAGGAGCCCTTCGAGGTGTGTTTTCCTTAAAAAGACAAGGTGGGCGACATCATCTCCAACACCTTGATCAAGGATACTTCCAAGGACTCCAACGAGGCCCTGGGTGAGATCTATAAGAAGTTGCGCCCGGGCGAGCCCCATACCATGGAGAGTGCCCACAATCTCTTCCATAACCTGTTCTTCAACCCGCAGAAGTATAACTTTTCCCGGATCGGCCGCCTCAAGATGAACATCAAGCTGGGCATGGATGTCTCGCTGGAGGAAAAGACCCTGACCCCGCTGGATTTCGTGGCCGTGATCAAATACCTCTTGGGTCTGCGCATTGATGAAGGAACCGTCGATGACATCGATCACCTCGGCAACCGAAGGGTCCGTTCCGTCGGGGAGTTGATGGAAAACGCCTTCCGCATCGGGTTGACACGCATGGAACGCACCATCAAGGAGAAGATGACCATATCCACGGACCTGGCCTCGGCCATGCCCCAGGATCTGATCAACTCCAAGCCGGTTATCGCGGCTTTAAAGGAATTTTTTGGCAGCTCCCAGCTTTCCCAGTTCATGGATCAGATCAACAGCCTGGCCGAGATCACGCATAAGCGCCGTCTCAGCGCCCTCGGTCCGGGGGGGCTGAGCCGCGAGCGGGCAGGATTCGAGGTCCGTGACATCCAGACGTCCCACTACGGCCGTATCTGCCCCATCGAAACGCCGGAAGGCCCCAACATCGGCCTCATCTCCTCTCTCAGCAGCTATGCCCGCGTGAATGAGTTCGGGTTCGTGGAGACGCCTTACCAGAAGGTCAAAAAAGGGAGGGTCATTACCCATGTGAAGGTCCTTCACCCCGGTGACAGCAGCTTCAAGATCGGAGAAATCCTCGAAGAGGCCGAGGTCGAACGGGAAGGACGGAAGATCCTGAAAGAGAAGAAGAGCGCACAGCTCCCAGTGACGGAGCCTTACTGCTTCTACCTGACAGCCTGGGAAGAGGAACCCTACAGCATCGCCCAGGCCAACGCTCCTGTGGATGACAAGGGCAATTTCATCAACGACTTGGTCGGTGCCCGTCATTTCGGAGACTTCAAGCTAATCCCCAAGAACCAGATCCATTACATCGACGTGTCGCCCAAACAGCTGGTGAGCCTGTCCACCTCCCTCATCCCCTTCCTGGAGCACGATGACGCCAACCGGGCGCTCATGGGATCCAACATGCAGCGGCAGGCTGTCCCCCTTCTCAATCCGGAGGCCCCCCTTGTGGGGACCGGGATCGAGCACCAGGTTGCCAAGGGCTCCGGCGATGTGATCATCTGCCGGCGGCCCGGAGTGGTGGAGTTCGTGGATGCAGAGCGCATCCTGATCCGCGTGGATGAGAAAAAGGACGAAAAGAGCTATGATGTAGGAACCGATCTCTACCTTCTGACCAAGTTTCTGCGCACCAACCAGAACACCTGCCTCAACAACAGGCCTATCGTCCGCAAGGGCGACCGCGTGGAAGAGGGGCAGATCCTGGCCGACACCTCCTGCACGGACCAGGGCGAGCTGTCTTTAGGGCGCAACGTCCTGGTTGCCTTTATGCCCTGGCGAGGATACAATTTCGAGGACGCCATCATCGTCAGCGAGAAGCTCATCAAGGAAGACATCTTCACCTCTCTTCACATCATCGAGGAATCGCTGGAGGCCCGGGACACCAAGCTGGGTCCTGAGGAGGTCACGCGGGATATACCCAACGTGCCTGAAAACCTGCTTCGGAACCTTGACGAGAACGGAATTGTGCGCATCGGCGCCAAGGTCAAATCCGGAGATATCGTGGTCGGGAAGGTGGCACCCAAGGGCGAGACTCAGCTCTCACCGGAGGAGAAGCTACTCAAGGCCATCTTCGGGGAAAAGGCCCTCGATGTGAAAGACGCCTCCCTGTACTGCTCTCCCGGCGTCGAGGGGACCGTCATCGACGTGCGCATTTTCTCGCGTCGCGGGATCGAGAAGAATCCTAGGGCCAAAGACGGTGAGACTGACGAGATCGGGAAGATGAAGCGCAATCTGGACGACGAGATCCGCATCCTTGATGGCGAGAAGGGGCGTAAGGTCCGGTCTGTCCTGAGGGGCTTGGAGATCACGAAGGATCAGAAGGTCTCGGGTGTCGATCTGACGAAAGGGACCAAGCTGACCCTGGAGATACTCGAAAAGGTGAAGCCCAGGGACCTGAATAAGCTCAGCCTCAAGCCGAATGAGAAACGGGATCTGAGGATCCAGGACATCGAGAAAAAGGTCAAGCGGCAGATCGAGGCGCTCAGGCTCGTCCATAAGGAAAAGTGCGATACTCTTAAAAAAGGCGATGAGCTGGCTCCGGGAGTCATCCAGGTCATCAAAGTCTATATCGCCATGAAGCGCAAGATGTCGGTGGGCGACAAGGTCTCGGGCCGGCACGGCAACAAGGGAATCGTCGCCAAGATCGTTCCTGAAGAGGACATGCCGCGCCTGAAAGACGGGACTCCGGTGGAGATCGTGCTGAATCCCCTGGGGGTTCCCTCCCGCATGAACGTGGGGCAGATCCTCGAGACCCATCTGGGCTTGGCCGCCAAGGCGCTGGGGCTCTGGATCGCAACCCCGGTCTTCGACGGGATCTCCGAGAACGAGATCAAGGAGCTCCTGAAAAAGGCTGGACTCCCTCCTGGGGGAAAGCATCCCCTTTTCGACGGGATGACGGGGGAGAAATTTCACAGCGAGGTGACGGTGGGCTACATCTACATCATGAAGCTCTATCACCTGGTGGATGACAAAATCCATGCCCGTTCGACCGGCCCCTATTCACTGATCACCCAGCAGCCTCTCGGCGGCAAGGCGCAGTTCGGCGGCCAGCGCTTCGGAGAGATGGAAGTGTGGGCGCTGGAGGCGTACGGTGCCGCGTATACACTGCAGGAACTGCTCACGGCCAAGTCTGATGATGTGGAGGGCCGGGCCAAGATCTATGAATCCATCGTGAAGGGCGACCTGGATTTCTCTCCGGGACTGCCGGAATCCGTCAATGTCCTCATCCGGGAGCTTCAGAGCCTGTGCCTGAATTTTGAGCTCGAAAAGTCTAAGAAAGATGAGGTCCTGCCCTGGGGTATCGATGTCCCCCAGATCCTCAAAGGAGAGAGATGATGGATACTCGACACGGAATGGGAGCCAGACCCAAGGTTGATTTTGACCAGGTCCGGATCAGTCTCGCATCACCTGAAAAGATCCTGAGCTGGTCCTGGGGAGAGGTCACCAAACCGGAGACCATCAACTACCGGACCTTCAAGCCCGAGAAAGATGGGCTTTTCTGTGCCAAGATATTCGGGCCCATCAACGACTTCGAGTGCCTGTGCGGCAAGTACAAGCGCATGAAGTACCGGGGCATCATCTGTGAGCGCTGCGGCGTGGAGGTGACACGTTCCAATGTCCGGAGGGAACGTATGGGGCACATCAAGCTGGCGTCTCCCGTGGCCCACATCTGGTTTTTCAAGGGCACGCCCACGCGTATCGGGCTCGTCCTGGACCTCACGCTCAAGGACCTTGAGAAGGTCCTGTATTTTGAATCCTACATCGTGCTCGACCCTGGTGAGACACCGCTTAAAGAGAACCAGCTGCTTACCGAGGAAGAGTTCAAGGAGGCCCAGGAGAAATTCGGTGACGGTTTCACCGCCTCCATAGGCGCGGAGGCGATCAAGAAACTCCTGGGACGGATGGATATCAATAAAGAAGGCGAGCGCCTGCGCAAGCTCATGAAGACCGAGACCTCGCAGCAGAGGAAACTGCGGCACGCCAAGCGGCTCCGTGTTTTCAAGGCCTTGAAGACGTCCGAGAACCGCCCCGACTGGATGATCCTGGATGTCATTCCCGTCATCCCACCGGATCTCCGCCCCCTGGTCCGCCTGGACGGTGGCCGCTTTGCCACCTCCGATCTCAACGATCTCTACCGCCGGGTCATCAACCGCAACAACCGGCTGAAGAAGCTGATCGACCTGCGGGCCCCGGAGCTGATCATCCGCAATGAGAAGCGTATGCTGCAGGAGGCCGTGGATGCGCTCTTCGACAATGGGAAGCGGGGGCGCGTGCACCTGGGTGCTAACCGCCGCCCCCTTAAATCCCTGAGCGAAGCCCTGCGCGGCAAACAGGGGCGCTTCCGGCAGAACCTTCTGGGTAAACGCGTGGATTACTCCGGCCGGTCGGTCATCGTGGTGGGCCCCGAGCTCAAGCTCAACCAGTGCGGCCTGCCCAAAAAAATGGCCCTGGAGCTGTTCAAGCCCTTCATCTTCCACAAACTGGAGAAGGAAGGCCTCGTGCCGAGCGTGAAGATCGCACGCGAGTGGCACGAGCAGGAACGGCCGGAAGTCTGGGATTTCCTGGAGGAGGTCGTCAAGGAACATCCCATCCTCCTCAACCGGGCCCCCACGCTACATCGCCTGGGGATCCAGGCCTTCGAGCCGATCCTGGTGGAAGGCAAGGCGATCCAGGTCCATCCGCTTGTGTGCGCGGCCTTCAATGCCGATTTTGACGGCGACCAGATGGCCGTCCATGTGCCCCTCTCGGTCGAGGCTCAGATCGAAGCCAAGACCCTCATGCTCTCGAGCCAGAACATCCTCTCCCCGGCTAACGGCCGGCCGGTGGCCATACCCAGCCAAGACATGGTGCTGGGATGCTATTACCTGACCCTGGAGCGGACGGGTAGGAAGGGAGAAGGCCGGACCTTCGTGTCTGAAGACCAGGCCCTCCTGGCCATGGAGAATGGCGAGATCGACCTCCAAGCCCGCATCAAGCTCCGGTTCACGGGCCATTTCATGAACCTCTCCACCTTCTATGATAACCAGGCTGTGCTGACCTGTCCCGTCAAGGAGTTAAAGAGGACGCTGGTCGAGACCACGCCCGGACGGATTATCTTCAACAGCATCCTTCCCGAGAAGGTCCCCTTTATCAACAGCATGCTGAAAAAGAAGGGCCTGGAGAGCCTGGTCTTCTACACCTACCTGAAGGTGGGGCTGGAGCCGACTATCACGGTCCTGGACGACATGAAGTCCCTCGGCTTCAACTACGCCACGACCGCCGGTTTTTCCCTGGGTATCGACGATTTTGTCATCCCCAAGGCAAAAAAATCCATGGTCTCCAAGGCCTATCAGGATGTCCAAAAGGAGGAGCAGCTGTACAAGACGGGCGTCATCTCTGCCCGTGAAAGGTTCAACCGCGTGGTCGAGATCTGGGGGACCGTCACTGAAAAGATCTCCAACGTCATGATCGAAAATATGGAGAAGGTCAGCTTCGAGGGCGGAAACCTGAATCCCCTGTTCATCATGGCGGACTCGGGATCGCGGGGAAACAGGCAGCAGATCCGGCAGCTGGCGGGAATGCGGGGGTTGATGAGCAAACCCTCCGGAGAGATCCTCGAAACTCCGATCACGGCCAACCTGCGCGAGGGCCTCAATGTGGGGCAATACTTTACTTCGACCCACGGCGCCCGCAAGGGATTGGCAGACACCGCCTTGAAGACCGCCAATTCGGGCTACCTGACACGCAAGCTCGTGGACGTCAATCAGGAAGTGATCATTGACGAGCATGACTGTGGGACGCTCAAGGGCGTCAATGTCGGTGCCATCGTCGAGAATGGTGAGTTGATCGAGCCCTTCGAAGACAGGGTCGTGGGCCGCTTTTCCCTGGAAAAGGTCCTGCACCCCGACACCAACGAGGTGATCGTCGATGTCAACGAAGAGATCACGGAAGAGATCTCCCAAAAACTCGAGAACCTGGGCATCGAGCGGATCCGGATCAGGTCGAACCTCACCTGCGAATCCAAGCGCGGGGTGTGTCAGCTCTGCTATGGCCGTGACATGGCGACCGGCAACCAGGTCGAGCTGGGCGAGGCGGTGGGAGTCATCGCTGCCCAGTCCATCGGAGAGCCGGGGACACAGCTGACCATGCGTACCTTCCACGTGGGAGGGATCGCCATGGGAGGAGCCGAGCGCTCCCGGCTGGAGGCCAAGAACAATGGCGTGATCAAATTCAATAACCTGAAGTCGGTCACCAACCGCGAGGGAAAGATCATCGTCATCAACCGGAACGCCAACATCGCCATCCTGGATCCCCGCAGCCGGGAAGTCGAGCATTATCAGGTGCCTTACGGGGCCAAGGTTATGGTCAATGACGGCGAGGAGGTCAAGGCCCG
>JAUWTO010000262.1 GCA_030614685.1 Candidatus Aminicenantota bacterium | reverse complement strand
GTCTGCTGCCATCACAGGGGGGTTATGAACCTGCTGGCCGATTTCCAGAATCGCCAGCCCTTAGGCCCGGGAGACATCTGCAGTTGGTGGACCAGTCTTAATTTTGACGTGTCCGTCTACGAGATCTTCTCCCCGCTTATGGAAGGGGCTACGTTGACGATCGTCCCCGAATCTGTGCGTGCGGATGCCCCGGCCCTGATGGACTGGCTCTATCAAGAGAAGATCACCAGTGCCTACCTGCCGCCCTTCATGGTGGCTGATCTGGATGTTTCGCTGCGGGAACATCCGGGAAAAAGCATGCTGTGCCGCCTCCTGGTGGGTGTAGAAGCCATTCCGGAAAGGCTCCTGAATACGATTGACCAGGCGGTCCCTGACCTCCACATCATCAACGGATATGGACCCACCGAAGCAACCGTGTGTGCCACCCTGTATACCATTTCTCCTGAAAATGAACTTCACGAGAACACACCCATCGGCAGGCCCGTCCAGAACATGCAGATTTATCTGTTAGATGAAGCGAAGCAGCAGGTCCCTGCCGGATCTCCCGGAGAGCTCCATATCGGTGGCGTTGGCGTGGCCAACGGATACCTGAATCGCCCCGATCTGACCGCTGAGGGTTTTATCCCGGACCCATTTTCGGGCAAAGAAGGGGGCAGGCTTTACAGAACAGGAGATCTGGCCCGTCTCATGCCGGACGGCAATATCGAGTTTATTGGACGGGCCGATTTTCAGGTAAAATTCCACGGCTTCAGGGTCGAGTTAGGCGAGATTGAATCACAACTCCGTAAACATCCGGCCATCCGTGAGGCCGTGGTTCTCGTGCTCGAAGACATCCCAGGGGTTAAACGCCTTGTGGCCTATTTGGTATGTTACAAGGGGCAGAAGGTTTCTGCACAGGAAATTCGAGAATCACTTCAGAAATCTCTACCCGACTACATGGTCCCCTCCATTTTTGTTGCCTTAGACCGGATACCGATGACCCCCAACGGAAAGACTGACCGCGCTGCCCTGCCCGCACCCGACAGTTCCAACCAGCTCATGGCCGGAGGACATGACTATCGCGAACCGCAAACACCTGTTGAAAAGAAACTGGCCCGGTTTTTCGCCGAGGTTCTCAACACTGAGCAGATCGGCTTGGGCGACAGTTTTTTCGAGTTGGGAGGCCACTCTCTGCTGGCTACCCAGGTGATTTCAAGGATCCGCGAATCCTTCAGGGTAGACCTCCCTATCAGCGCCATTTTCAAGGCCCCCACCGTTGAGGCCCTGGCCCGCTTTGTGGACAGCTCAGGCCATCAAGTGCAATCGACCGACTTCCCCCCGATCGCCCATGTTGATGATCGTGGCGATGCACCCCTCTCCTTTTCCCAGTTGAGGCAGTGGTTTCTGGACCAGTTGGAGCCGGGCACGCCCGCTTACAACATCCCTTTGGCGTACAGGCTCAGAGGCCCTCTAAATGAAACAGCGATGGTGAAGGCCTTTGAGGCGATCATCAACCGGCATCAGGGGCTCCGCACGGTCTTCAAAAAGCGCGACGGCCATCCGGTGCAGATCATTGAACCCCCGCAGCCCTTCACACCTGAAATCATCGACTTGAGGCACATTCCGGAATCAGGACGTGAAGCCGAGGCCCAGACCCTCTGCAACCAGGAATGCCACCGTGGTTTCGACCTGGCCAAAGGCCCCCTGTTGCGTGTCCTCCTCATGCGCTTAGGGCAGAACGATCACGTTCTGATGCTGACCATACATCATATCGTTTCGGATGGGTGGTCCATGGGCGTGATCTTCCGCGAATTCATGGCCCTTTATGACGCTTACTCGTCCGGCCGGTCGCCCGACCTGCCCGGGCTGCAGATTCAATATACCGATTTTGCCAGATGGCAGCGGAAGTGGATGGAGAGCGAGCTGATCCGCCCCCAGGTCGATTACTGGAAGCATCAGTTAGAGGGGGCGCCAGAGGGCCTCGATCTCCCCACGGACCGGCCCCGGCCGGCAATTCAAAGCTACCGGGGGGCCAGCCAGTCTCTCATCTTAGACAAAGACCTGTGCGAAGCCATGACATCCCTGACCAGGAAAAAGGGGGCGACCCTCTTCATGCTGATATTAGCCGGCCTGAAAACCCTCCTCTACCGTTACACGCACCAGGGGGATATCAGTGTCGGGACCTTTATCGCTAACCGCAACAGGGCCGAAATCGAGGGACTGGTAGGCTTTTTCATCAACACCTTGGTCATGCGTACCGATCTCTCGGACAACCCCTCTTTTGAGATGCTCCTCGCACGGGTCCGCGAAACCTCTCTCAGTGCCTATTCCCACCAGGACCTGCCGTTCGAAAAGCTTTTAGATGAGGTAAAGCCCGAACGGAATCTCTCCCGGACCCCCCTGTTCCAGGTCCTGATGGTGCTCCAGAATATGCCGCTTCCTCCCCTGGATCTACCGGGGATGGCCTGCGCGCCAATCGAGCTTGAAACCTTTCGATCCAATTTCGATCTTACCCTCTGGCTATATGAGAGAGGAACTGAAACAAAGCCCGAAATAAGAATGACGCTCGACTACAGCACCGACCTTTTTGACGAGTCCAGCATCAAGCAGATGCTGACGTGTCTCCGGAACCTGTTCATCAGTGCCACGAACGATCCGTCCCGCCGGATTTCCGACCTCTCGATTCTCGCCGAAGAACAAAGACAAGTTATACTGTCCCAATGGAGCGGGGCCGCTCATTACAGACCCGGGCCGGACGGATGCGTGCACCAGCTTTTTGAGGATCAGGCAGTGAACAGCCCTGACGCCGTTGCCCTGATTCAGCCAAATGGGAAAAAGGGAGAAGAGAGGCAGATCTCGTACCGGGATCTCAACCAGGATGCCAACAGGGTGGCCCACTTCCTTCGGAAACACGGAGCAAGGCCTGAGACATTCGTGGCCATCCTTATGGAACGCTCGCCGGACCTCATCAAGGGGATCATGGGCATCCTCAAGACCGGCGCCGCCTACGTCCCCATAGATCCCAGTTACCCTGCCGAACGTATTGCTTTCATACTCAGTGACACCCGGGCGCCCGCGGTCCTGACCGACAGCAACAGCATTCAAAAAATCGAGGAATTGGCACGCGCGGACATGCTGAAGGATAAGGTTCAAATCGTTGCCCTGGACAGGGACTGGGAGGAGATCAGTCAGGAAAGCGCGGAAAATCCGTCCAGCGGGGCACGCGGAACGAACCTGGCCTATGCCATCTACACCTCCGGTTCAACCGGTCAGCCCAAAGGGGTACTCATAGAACACCGGGCCCTGTCTGCCTTTGTAGAATCCGCCGTTCAGGAATACCAGATCGGATCAAATGACCGCATCCTCCAGTTTGCATCCCCGAGTTTTGACGCCAGTGTGGAAGAAATCTTCTCAGCCCTCACAACCGGTGCTACGCTTATTCTCCGTTCCAATGAGATGATCCGCTCCATGCCTGCCTTTGTCCAGGCGTGTCACGACAATGAACTGACTGTCGTTGACCTGCCCACTGCCTTCTGGCATCAGCTCACATCGGCCTTGGAATCGGGAGGCTTGATGCTTCCGCCGACCGTCAGGCTCCTGATTATT
>JAUWTO010000015.1 GCA_030614685.1 Candidatus Aminicenantota bacterium | reverse complement strand
GATGAGGATCGACATCGGCGATGAGACGCGGCAGATGATCGCCGGCATCGCAGACACCTATGCCCCCGAGGACCTGGCTGGAAAAAAGCTCATCGTGATCGTCAACCTGAAACCGGCCATGATCCGGAGGATCGAGTCCCAGGCCATGCTCCTGGCCGCTGTGATGCCCGACGATTCGGCCATCGTCCCCTTCTTCCAGGAGGACATACCGACAGGCGCCAAAGTCAGATAATCCATGGGGGCAGCGGCCGCGGCCCTGCCTAACCCAGGTACGGGAGCAGGCGTCCCCGGGAAACGGCGCCCTGCCGCAGAATCTCTGGAGGACGTACGCTCAGGTCGAGCACGGTCGACGGCTGGCCTCCGGCTGTGTCACCGCCATCCACGATAAGATCCACCTTGCCTGTGAAGACCCGGATGACTTCCTCGGGAGCGGAGGCCTCTTCTCCGCCGGAGAGATTGGCAGAGGTAGCGGTCAAGGGAAAACCCGCCGTCCTCACCAGCTCTCGCAGCCACCTGAGATCTGGGATCCGGACGCCTATGGTCCGGGAGCCGCCCAGGAGCGCACGCGGGAGCCGGGAAGACGCAGGGAGGAGGACGGTCAGGGGACCCGGCCAGAATGCCTCCGCCAGGTCAGGCAGCCCGGGCGGGAGATCCGCTGCCACCTCCATCAGCATCCCGTAATCCGAGATCACGAGAGAGAGCGGCTTGCTCTCGTCCCGCTGCTTGATCCGGTAGACCCTGCGGACCGCCTCCGAATGAAATCCGGAGGCCCCCAGCCCGTAAAACGTGTCTGTGGGATAGACGATCACTCCGCCTCGGCTCAGAGTCCCGACAATCCGGAGCAGGGAATCCCGGTCCTCACAGTCTCGATCTATGTGCAGTATCTCGGTCTTCATCTTGAGTCTCTCTATAATAAACCTCATTTCTCGATCAGTAAAACTTTTCCGTCCTTTTATTGTCACAGCGAATCAGGTAAAATTTGTGATGAATAGGACAATTGACCTGTTTTAGACACAGTCAACCGCGTGTTTTCCCCTGGAATACGGGGGCGGAAGATTGGCATAGAACTTGCATTGGTAATGCAGCGAGGAGTGCAAATATGAAAAAGATCGGCATGATTTTGTTGTTGTTGGTGTTGGTTTTCCCTGGCTTGGTCTATTCCGACTTTGTTACCTTCAAAATCGGATACTTCTTCCCCAGGGCCGGCAGTGACCTCTGGACAACGGAATTCGAGAACATGACCTTCGAAAAAACCGATTTCACCGGCTCCATCTTTGGTTTTGCCTACGAGTATTTCGTGTCGAGGGAGATCGCGATCCAGTTCAGCGTCGATGGATACAGCAAACAGAAATCCGGTGTGTACATGGAGTGGGACGGTCTCGACGATTATGACGGCCGCTGGGCCTATCCCAGGGAAACCCTGCCAATGGTTGATTTCATCCCCCAGCATCTCTATTCCGTATCCATAACGCCCATCCAGATGAACGTCAAGTTCACCCCCCTGGGACGGGCACAGAAGATCATCCCCTACGTCGGGGCCGGGGTGGGCCTGTACATCTGGAGCGTGAGGATCCAGGGCGATATCGTCGATTTAGACGATCCCTGGGAAGACATCGACCTCGGGGTCATCGTCCACCCGATCTATATTGCCGACATCCGTGACGAGAATAAGCTGGCCTTCGGATTCCAGGGACTGGCAGGGGTGATTTTCCCGCTGGCGAGCCGGATCAGCTTCGAGGGAGAATTCAAATACAATTTTGCCAAGGGTACCCTGGATAAATTCATCGCGTTCGAGCGCTTTGACCTGAGTGGACTCCAGATCTGCCTGGCAATGAACTACTGGTTCTAGGCGGGCTTTCAGTCTTCGTATCTTTCAGAGCACACGACCTGATCGAGGTCTCTACGGCCCCTGTGAGCAGGCGCCTCGTCCGGATACCCCAAGGGAGTTAAGGCCAGGACCTTCACACCCTTGGGGATGCCCAACAGGGTCTTGACCTCGACCTCATCAAAGGCCCCGATCCAGCAGGTCCCCAGCCCCTCCTCCTGTGCCTGCAGCATCAGGTGATCGACCGCGATGCTCACATCGATGGACCAGGACGCCATGTAGTTTCCCTGCCGCTGATAGCTGCGGTCGGGATAGCCGCAGGCCACGATAATAAGAGGCGCCTCGGCCATGAAGTACTGCTTCCTGGAGGCTTCGGCCAGCTGCATCCGCTTTTCCGCATCCCGGACCAGGATAAACTTCCAGGGCTGCAGGTTTTTTCCCGAGGGCGCGTTCCGAGCCGCCTCCATGATCCGTGCCAGCACCTCCTCCGGTATGGAATCTCCCTTGTAGACCCGGACGCTTCTCCGGGCTTTGATCACATCCAGAACACCCATGCGCACTCCTCCTTTGTTTATCCGTCCCCATCCCGGGGCTGTGAAATCGAGGGCTTCGATCCTGGATCCGTGCCATAGCGCCTCAGAAGATCCTCGTATGGCTTTGCTTCGGCGATCTTCCCTCGTTTATGGAAGCCATTTATCAGGATGCGGCATTTTCGCGTAAGCTCCTCTTTGACCAGGCGGTTTTGCTCCGGCGTCAGGTCGAGGGCCAGGGCCTTTTCCAGCGCCGACACACGGAAGCGGTCCATGCCCCAGTATTCTCGCGACAGCTGATCAGCGTGCCCCCCACGCTTGATGATCAGGGCTTCTGGAAGATAATACACGGGGTGCCGGCGGGCCAAGCGGATTCCCAGGTCATAGTCTTCGCAGACCGGCAGGTCCTCATCGAAGGCGCCGATCTCTTCGAAGACCTTCCGCCGGAAGAGGGCCGACGACAGGCTCAGCAGACAGAGCGGAAGGAATCTATCAAAGACCCATCCGGAGTATTTGCGATGTTTCCTGCGGGGATTGACGAACACGCCGTTTCGGATCCAGGTCTCTTCGCTGCACACAACAACGGCTTCGGGTTGTTCCTCCATGAACCTCATCTGTCTGGTGATCTTGCCCGGTTCCCAGAGGTCGTCCGAATCCAGGAAGGCCACAAATTCCCCCCGAGTCAGCCGCAGCCCCAGGTTGCGTGCCGCACTGACTCCGGAGTGCGGCTGCCTGACATATGCGACGCGGTCCTCAAACGCCCGGACAGCCTCGGCCGTATCATCCGTTGACCCGTCATCCACCACCACAAACTCCCAAGCCCCTCTCCCCGTCCAGTAGTCCTGGTCCAGCACCGATCGGATGGCTTCCAGCAAGAAGCCGGACCGGTTGTAGGTGGGGATGATGACACTGATCTCGAAGTCGGGATGTTTGACTTCAGGCATAACCAGGCCTTGCCTCTCCCTCATCTATCGAGTCAATTCAGCGTTCGACTGGCACACTCTGGTCCAGTCTGTAGGGGAGAGACAGGCGCCCCCATTCCGTGCGCACGACCAGCGTCCCGGACACCTGGCAGGATACGGTCTCCTGCTGCAGGAGCCCATGCACATCGTTGCCCACCTCATAGAAGCTGAACAGGAGGGGAATGGACAGGGACTGCTCAGAAGATGCGGTTACAGGAACGGTGGAGGAGAGCCTCCCCTGCTTGAGCGGATGCCCGCCGATCTTAAGATCATATTCCAGCTCGTCCACGCTCAGGCTGAAGCCATTGGGATTGGAGACCCGGAGCTCCACCTCCAGGTCTGCCCCCCCAATGGTGAGGGCCTTGGCTTTGACCGCATGCACAGCCACGGTCGGAGCCTGGAAGAGGGGGAACTCCGCGCTGAAGGCAAAGGGCAGGGCGCCTCCCCTGCGACGCCCGCGCGCGAACATCATCTCCCCCATGATGTAGCAGGAGACGGAGGCCGCATCTCGAATCCCGGCGATGCTCTGGTGCAGGAGCTCATACGTGATCCGGACCGGAAACCGGATCATCTCCCGGGAGCCACCGGGCAGGGGAAGCGTCCTGTCCAGGCTTGTCTCGGGCAGCCTGAAATATTCCTGTTCCTGGATCACGAACCTGTACGTGTAGCCGGAGAGGGCATAATCCCGGGAAGATACATTTTCCAGGCTGACGTAGAATACCAGGTCCAACCCCTCGGGACTCAGGTTTTCCACCCGCTTCTCCTCCAGGGTGATCTTGATGTCGTCTTTGAGAGCCAGTGCGAACGCGGCAACCGCCACAGCCGCCAGCAGGGCGAGCGATACGAGTAATCTTCTGTGCATAGTGTACCTCAGGTACTGGGTGACATTCTAGGATACACCAACCGCCCTGAATTTTCCAGACCACCTCCTCAGATTCAAGACAGTGAACCTCGTGCTGAAGAGGCGGCGATTAAAATCAGCGGGGAGCCAGCCTTTTGCTTGAGGGCTCCGCTCGTTGAAATATTCCTATGGCTGGGGTATCATCTCCCTAATATGGAGTCGTGATGGACAAGCTCAAGATCCCCTTTCGTGAGCACGACCTCTTCATCCGTTTGTTCGACCGGGATGTTTATGTGGTCGGCGGAGGGGTGCGAGATACACTGCGGGGAAACCGGGTGCCGGAAAAGGACCTGGACCTGCTCATCCTGCACCACACGGTGGAGGACATCACCCAACGGCTCCAGCCTCACGGCCGGATCGATTTGGTGGGGACAAGCTTCGGGGTCATCAAGTTCACCTGTGACAACTTCACCTATGATATCGCACTCCCAAGGAAGGACATTCCCAAAGACACTGATGTCCGGGGTCACAAAGACTTCATCATTCATGCCGATCCTGAGCTGCCTCTGGAAAAGGACTTGGAGCGCCGCGATTTCCGCTGTAACAGCATCGCCGTCAGACTGGTGGATTCGGTGGTCATCGATCCCTTTCAGGGCCGGGAGGACATCGAAAAACGCGTGTTGCACCTGACCAATCCGGCGGCCTTTCCCGAGGATCCTTTGCGTGTCCTCAGGGCCGCCCGCTTTGCCTCGGTCCTGGAATACTCCATAGAATCCGATGTGTATACGGCCGCCAAAGCGGTAGACCTTACCGGCCTCAGTGTCGAACGGATCACCGAGGAGCTGTACAAGATCCTGCTGGATTCTCCACGTCCCTCCCGCGGACTTGAGGAACTGTTCGTTCTGAGCGCCCTCCGCCAGCTCTTTCCCGAACTCTTTGCCCTGACCCTGTCCATCCAGGACTCGGAATTCCATCCGGAGAAGGACTCCTACGGCCACCACAGCGTTTGGCAGCACACCAAGATCACGGTGGACCAGGCTGTGCGGCTGGCAGGGATAACCGGCATGGATCGGCCAGCCAGGCTGGCCCTGCTGTTGGCGGCTCTGCTGCACGATGTGGGCAAGCCCGCCACAGCCGCCTGGGAATTCAAACACGGCCGGATGGTCATCACCAACAAAGGCCATGACATCGCCGGCGAGAAGACCATGCGCCAGATGTTCGACCGCCTGAAGATCTTCTCCTTCCTCGGCCTCGACCTGCGGGGCATTGCCCTGCCTCTCGTACGCTGCCACCACAGGGCCGCCGAGCTCTGGACGAACCGTGACGTAGTGACCAAGAAAGCCTTCAACCGCCTGGCCGCCGACGTCGGAGGAGAGATCGAGCTGATGATCACTCTGGATGCGGCCGACCGGGCGGGCCGGGACGAAAAGCCTGTGGCCGGTCTGGATGAGCAGGCCCTGTGGCTCAAACAGAAATTCGAGGAATTGAATGTGACCCGCGAGACCATCCAGCCCCTGATCCAGGGGAGAGACTTGATCCCGTTGGGTGTAGAACCGGGCCCCGGAATGGGCCGGATCCTCAAGGAGCTCTACCAGATGCAGCTTGACAACGAATTCGAGTCCCGGGACGCAGGGATGGACGCGGCCCGGCAATTGCTCGAGGAGGAAATATAATGACAGTACTGGTCACGGGCGGGGCCGGCTACATCGGGTCCCACACGGTCAAGGCGCTGGCCAAGGCGGGATTCGAGGTGGTGGTTTTCGACAATCTTTCCTCCGGCCACAGGGAGCTTGTCAGGGGCAGGAACTTGGTCGAGGGAGACCTGACCAACAAAGGCGAGGTGCACTCGCTGTTCGCAGAACACACCTTTGAGGCCGTCATCCACTTCGCATCCCTCATCCAGGTCGGGGAGTCCTTCCATGATCCGCATAAATACTACACCGCCAACCTCATCAGCAGTCTCAACCTGCTCGAATGCATGCTCGAGGCGGGGGTCCATACGTTCATTTTTTCCTCCTCTGCGGCTGTCTACGGGGAGCCGGAGACCGTCCCTCTACTGGAGAGCCACCCCCTGAGACCGGCGAACCCCTACGGCCAGACAAAATTTTTTGTGGAATCCATACTCCGGGATTACGCGCGTGCTTACAGCCTGCGCTTCATATCTCTCCGGTATTTTAACGCGGCCGGCGCCGACCCCGAAGGCGAACTGGGAGAACTGCATGAACCCGAGACCCATCTCATCCCCAACATCCTGCGCTCGCTGCTGGAGGAGGGACGCACGCTTGAGGTCTACGGCATCGATTTCCCGACCCCGGACGGCACTCCAGTCCGAGATTACATCCATGTGACCGATCTGGCGGATGCTCATGTCCTGGCCCTCAAGAAGCTCCTCGAGGGCCACGAAGGCGGATTCATCAACCTGGGCGCCAATCAAGGCTTTTCCGTCCGGGAAGTCATCCACCATGTGGAGAAGGTCACAGGCCGTACTGTGGCATACACCGAGGGGGCCAGGCGGGCAGGGGACGTCCCTGTTTTGCTGGCATCCCGGGCCCGGGCCGAAGAGTGGCTGGGATGGCAGCCCGGGCACTCCGACTTAGAAGAGATTATCCGTACGGCCTGGGCGTGGCACCGCCTATGGCACGGGCGGGAATGAGCCGACCACAAAAAACCTCACTTTTCCAGCAACCATCCACGACTAAATAATGTTCTGTGTATCAGAGGAAATTGACTATCTGGGATGGACATGTTATAAATATCCCTTTTTAGGTAAAAAGTGACCTTCAAAATTCGTTTCAACTACACCGTGCTGCTGGCACTTACCTTGGCCTTCATCTGGGGATGTGCCTCCGGCAAGAAGGCGACGACCGAGATTCAGCCTCCGGAATCCACCCCCTCCTCAACCCCGGCTGAGGCTGATCTGGCCGAATCCCTCCCCCCTATCCAGGAGCAGGAGGATTTCCTGCTTGCCGACCTGCCTGCCGTTGAGGAGGGCGAGGAAACCGACCCGTCCGAGCTCCTGGAAGACGGCATGAACTCGTACCGGGCCGCACTCCTGGCCTGGGATCAGGGCGACCTGGATAATGCACTCCTCTACCTGGATGCGGCCTACGGCCTGATCCTGGACATGGAGGATATGACGATCTCCGCGGATTCTCCGCTCGATCAGGAGCGGTACGACCTACGGCTGCTGATCGCGCAGCGCATCCAGGAGATCTATGCCTCACGCGCAACGGCCGTAGGAGGCAACCACGGCTCGATTCCACTGGAGGTGAACGAGCACGTGCAGCGGGAACTCGACAGCTTCACCAAAGGGGAGCGCAAGCTTTTCGAGGAGGGGTACAGGCGCTCCGGCCGCTACCGGGAGATGATCCTGGAGGAACTGCGCAAGGAAGGACTGCCGGAAGAACTGGTGTGGATGCCCATGATCGAGAGCTGGTTCAAAACACGGGCCTTTTCCAGGGCCAGCGCCCTGGGTCTGTGGCAGTTCATCGCCTCCACTGGATACCGCTACGGCTTGAGCCGGGACCGCTACATCGACGAGAGGATGGATCCGGAAAAGGCCTCGCATGCGGCGGCTCTCTACCTGAAGGAACTTCATTCCTTGTTCGGGGATTGGACCACGGCGCTGGCGTCCTACAACTGTGGAGAGTTCCGCGTACGGAGGCTCATCAACCAGCAGCGGATCGCCTATATGGACAATTTCTGGGATCTGTACCAGATGCTGCCGCGGGAGACCCGCCGTTTCGTCCCCCGCTTCATAGCGGCAGTGCTCATCGTCAACGACCCGGCCCGCTACGGCATGGTTCTGCCCGAACCGGATCCTCCCCTGCGCTACGAGACCATATCCGTCAATAAGCCGCTCAAGCTATCCACTCTGGCAGAAAAACTGGGACTGGAGAATGAAACCCTGGCCGACTACAACCCGGAGCTGAGATACAAGTCCACGCCAGAAAAAGAATATGCGCTGAAGATCCCGGTGGGAACCGGAGGGCAGGCGCTGGCCGTGGTCGCCACCCTCTCCCGATACGTGCCCCCAGAGGCCACGTATATCACGCACCATGTCCGGAGGGGGGAAACGGTCTCCGGTATCGCCACCCGCTACCGGTCCTCGATCTCCGCCATCTCTCAGGCCAACCGGCTGGGCCGGAACAACGTCATCAGGCCCGGACAGCGGCTCAGGGTCCCCACTCGCTACGGCAGTTCCTACTCGACCACCCGGACGCGGCAGCTCACAACAGAGGGGGACAACCTGGTCTACACCGTGAAGCGGGGGGACACACTCTACCACATCGCCCGGGCCTTCAATACCTCGGTCCAGGAGATCAAGAACCGGAACAACTTGAAGAGCAACACGCTGCAGGTGGGACAGAAGCTGACCATCCACGCCGGGAATGTAGGAGGGTCCACGACCTTCTATACGGTCAAATCCGGAGATTCGCCGTTCAAGATCGCCCAGCGATTCGGGATGGACCTGAACGTCCTCCTCAGCCTGAATGGATTGACACGGCGCTCCACGATCTACCCGGGCCAGAAGCTCCGGGTCACGAGCAACAGATAGGCCTTATTTCTTTTTCTTGCCCTTCTTTTTCTTGGATTTCTTTTTTTTCTTTACTCTCATCTCCTGGCCGCAGCATAGGAAGACGTGTTCCTCCACACAGCCGCAGTCATCCACGACGATCGCCATGCCGCAGACCTCACAGGCCCAGTTCTGGCCCGCCTTGATCCGGGGTACCTTCTTGGTCTGTGTGGTCGTGGCCGTCGGCATCGCAGGTGCAGGCTTCTTGGGAGGCACGGATTTCCTTACAGGAGCAGGTTTCTTTATCTGGGCGGCAGCATGCTTCGGGGCTGCCGGCTTGGGAGCTGTTTTTTTTGCCGGGGCCGCAGACTTGGCGGGCATAGTTTTCCTGGCCGGGGCTGCCGCCCTGGCCACGGTTGTTTTAGTGGTAGGCTTGGCGGCAGTGGGCTTGGTAGCAGTGGGTTTTGCAGCCGCTGAGGTGCGTTTTGTTTCGGGCATAAATCCCCTCCTTGGTCAATCCCTCAAAAGGAACAACGAATGATTAGTACCATCATAACAGAGGGAAGTCAACTCCCGTTCGCAGACTCCGCCCTGGCGAATGGGAGGGTGGGAACAGAGAGGGGGAGGTTTGGACGGGTGGGGGGGGGAATTGCAGCGCTACTTCTTTTTAGCGGCTGCTTTCGCCTTCTCGGACATCTTCTCTTTCTTTTTCTCTTTCTTCTTGAACTCGGATCCGATCATCTCGATCACGGCCATCTCTGCACCATCGCCGGCCCGGGGGCCTATCTTGATGATCCGCGTGTAGCCGCCGGGTCTTTCCGAAAAGCGGGGGCCAATGTCATCGAACAGCTTCTTGACCACATCCTTTTTATAGATATAGCGCAGAGCTTGGCGTCGGGTATGCAGTGTGTTGGTCTTGGCCAGAGTGATCATCTTCTCGGCGATGGGTCGGACCGCCTTGGCTTTGGCATGGGTAGTTCTTATGCGTTCCTTTTCCATGAACGACGTGACCAGATTCCGCAGCAGTGCCTTCCGCTGGGCCGAATCCCGGCCCAGCCTCTGGCTCTTGACTTGGTGCCTCATTCGAGTGCTCCTTCATCCGGAATCTCGGCATTTTTCTCGGACTCGATCTTGCTGACCAGCTTGGGATTCAGATCCAGGTTCAGACTCAGCTCCAGATCCTTGAGGGTGTCCTTGATCTCGGTGAGCGATTTGCGGCCGAAGTTTTTGGTCTTCAGGAGCTCATCCTCGGTCTTCAGGACCAGCTCATAGATAAACTCGATGCCGGCCGAACGCAGGCAGTTGTTCGAACGAACAGAGAGTTCCAGATGATCGATGGTCTTGGAGAGAATGTCGAGTTTCAAAAAATGGGGATCTTCACTGGGGCCCAAATCGGATTCCCTTTCCAGAGGTTCATCTATGATGTTGAGGAAGATCACGAGGTGGTCACGCATGATCTTCGCCGCCTTCCCCAGGACTTCCTGAGGATTGAGGGCGCCTGTGGTCCAGATCTCCAGGATCAGCTTCTCGTAGTCGATACGCTTCCCCACCCGAGCGGGATCCACGCGGTAGTTGACCTTGAGGGTGGGAGAATGGGAGGAGTCCAGAGGGATGAAATCCACACTCAGGTCCTCGTCGAAGTTCAGGTCCGCCGGAATGTAGCCCCGATTATCCTCCACGATCATCTCCATGTCCAGAATGCCGTCTTCATCCAGAGCAGCGATATGCGTGTCGGGATTGAGGATCTCAATATCCGAGTCATGTTCGATATCCGCAGCCGTGGCATTGGTAGGTCCCTGCGTCTTGAGCGTCATGGTCTTGGGTCCGGGGGCGTTTAGTTTCAGCTTCAGGCTTTTGAGATTCAGGATGATATCGGTCACATCCTCGACCACCCCGGGGATGGTGGAAAACTCATGCAGTACTCCCTGGATGCGAACATTGGTGATGGCAGCGCCCGTAATGGATGCGAGGAGGATCCTCCTCATGGAGTTTCCCACTGTGACTCCATAGCCCCGTTCGAACGGCTGGGCGGTAAACTTCCCGTAGGTTTCGGTCAGGGTCTCGTAATCACATTCCAGGAATCTCGGTCTCTGAAATCCTATTTCCGTCATTGTTCCTCCTAAATAAAGCGCGAAGGGTTGTCTTCGGTTTGCCGGGCACTACTTCGAATAGAGCTCGACGACCAGGTGTTCCTCCACCGGGATCGGTATGTCCTCACGTGTCGGGAAGGACACCACTCGGACCTGCTTGCTGTCGCGGTCGACTTCCAGCCAGGGGGGGACTTCTTTGTTCTTGTTAGCATCCACCAGTGCACTTAACTCGTCATGTTTGGCGGACTTTTCGCGGAAGGATACGAGGTCCTCCTTCCCGACCAGCATGGACGGGATGTCCACTTTCCTCCCGTTAACGCGAATGTGACCGTGTGTGATCAGCTGACGAGAATGTGCCCGGGAATGGGAAAAACCCACCAGGAACACGACGTTATCCAGGCGTCGCTCCAGCATGGAGAGCAGGGTCTCGCCGGTGATGCCTTTCTTGCGCTCCGCCCGCTTGAAAAAGAGACGGAACTGTGATTCTGTCATGCTGTAATAGCGTTTGAGCTTCTGCTTCTCCCTCAGCTGGATCCCATAACCCAGGATCCTTCTGCGTGCCCGTCCGTGTTCTCCAGGCGGATAGGGTCTGCGCTCCACCGGGCATTTATCTGTAAGGCACTTGTGGCCCTTGAGAAAAAGCTTTGTCCGCTCGACTCTGCAGTAGCGGCAGGTATGATCGTTATGTCTTCCCATGATAATCGTCTCCTTGCTTCTTTCCAGGCCTGGCCTAGACTCGCCGTCTTTTTCTAACTCGACAGCCGTTGTGCGGGATGGGAGTGATATCGCGGATGGACTTGATCTCCAGCCCGTCAGACTGCAGTGCCCGGATGGCAGATTCGCGCCCCGCTCCCGGGCCCTTGACCCTCACGTCCACATAGCGGACGCCGAACTCCTTGGCCTTGCTGGAGGCTTCCCGAGCTGCCAGCTGGGCGGCAAAGGGCGTGCCCTTGCGGGCGCCTTTGAATCCGGCCGTTCCCGAACTCGACCAGCAGACCACATTCCCATCCCGGTCGCTTATGGAAATGATCGTATTGTTGAACGTGGATTGGATGTTCGCCACCCCATACCCCACATCCTTTTTTACCTTTTTCTTCTTGGTGGTCTTTTTTTTCGGCTTTGCCATGGGTTCCTCTCCCCTCTATTTTTTCATCTGGTTGCCGCGCGGGCCTTTGCGGGTGCGGGCGTTGGTCTTACTGCGCTGACCGCGTACCGGCAGGCGCCGCTTGTGCCGCATGCCCCGGTAGGTGTTGATATCCATCAGCCGCTTGATGTTGGTGCTGATCTCCTTGCGCAGATCTCCTTCGATCTTCTCCTGATCCTCTATGATCGTTCGGATGATATTGACTTCGTCCTCACTCAAGGAGCTGACTTTCTTGTCCTTGTCGATCTTAGCTACCTCCAGGATTTTACAGGATCGCGTGCGACCGATCCCGAAGATATAGGTCAAGCCGACCTCGATCCTCTTTTCCGAGGGAAGCGTAATTCCAGCTATTCTTGCCATGATGGTACCTCGTCTAGCCTTGTTTTTGCTTATGTTTGGGATTGGAACATATGACGCGCAGTATCCCGTTGCGTTTTATGATCCGACAGTTCCGACACATTCTTTTTATGGATGCTCTCACCTTCATGATTCGGCTCCCTATTTAAATCGATAGGTTATCCGCCCCTTGGTCAGATCATAGGGCGATAGTTCCACCAGGACCCGGTCGCCAGGCAGGATGCGGATAAAATGTTTGCGCATACGGCCGGAGATGTGGGCCAAGATCTTGTGCTTGTTTGCCAGTACGACCCGAAACATCGCATTGGGGAGGGTTTCGATCACCGTTCCCTCTGCTTCGAACACGTCCGGTTTAGGCATGCAATAGCTCCTTCAGGGCGGTTCGGCCCTCCTTGTCATTCAAGACACTCAGGATCTGGGGCCCGTCTTCCGTTACGGCGATGGTGTGTTCGTGATGGGCGGACAGGCTGCGGTCTCGTGTCACCGCCGTCCAGTTATCCGCCAAAACTTCGACGTCCCAATCGCCCGCCGCGATCATGGGTTCGATGGCCAGGACCATTCCTGGTTTGATCTTGGGTCCGTGGCCGGGCAGGCCAAAATTAGGCACCTGGGGCTCCTCATGCAGCGAGAAGCCGATCCCATGTCCCACGAAGTTCCGGATCACCGAAAATCCCTGAGATTCGACGTAGGCCTGGACAGCTGCCGAGATGTCTCCGATACGGTTTCCCGGCACAGCCTTTTCGATCCCCCTATAAAAGCTCTCCTCCGCCACCGTGATGAGCCTTTGGGCGTCGGAAGCGATTTTTCCCACGGGACACGTGATGGCAGCATCACCGTAGAATCCGTCCACGATGGTCCCGAAATCGATACTCAGGATATCGCCCCCCTTTAGCTTCCGCTTCGAAGGAATGCCGTGGACGATCTCTTCATTGAGGGACGTACAGAGCGAGGCAGGGAAGCCGCGATAGCCCTTGAAGGCGGGCAGGGCTCCCAGCTCGTGGGTCCTCTTCTCGGCATACCGGTCAAGCTCGAGGGTGGTGATCCCCGGCCGGACCTTTTCTGCCAGCTCCACAAGGATCCGGGCCACGACCTGATTGGCCGCACGGATGGCCTGGATCTCGGAATCGCTCTTGTAGATGATCATCGCTTTGCCGATGCCTCCGCCTTCAGTGCCAACCCCGGAACGGAGCGTTCCAGCACGGCCTCGATCCGGGCAAAGATCTCCTCGATCCGGCCCTGGCCCTCGACCGCGTGATACACATTTTTCTCCCGATAATACTTCTCCAGCGGAGTGGTCTGTGTGCGGTACACCTTCAGCCGCCTCTGAATGACCTCGGATTTATCATCATCCCTCTGGATGAGGCTGCCTCCGCAGGCATGGCAGGCGCCGGGCTCCTTTGCTGCCGCCTCCCTGAGGGTGTGTATGGAACCGCACCCGGAACAGATCCGGCGTGCGGACAGCCTTTCGATGATTGCCTGGTCGTCGACTCGGATATCCAGCACGATCTCATCCCGGCCGTGATCGATCTCCAGCAGGCGTTCCGCCTGGTGTACAGTGCGGGGGAATCCGTCCAGGATGAAGCCACCCTGGCAGTCCTCCCGGCCGATCCGTTCCTGGATCATGCCCACCACCACGTCGTCACTCACCAGCTCGCCTTGGTTCATGAACGCCTCGGCCTGAAGGCCCAGGGGAGTACCCCTCTGGACCGAGTCCCGGAGCAGGTCCCCGGAGGAGATCCGCGGGAAGCCATACTTCCCTTGGATCAAATCACCCTGGGTGCCTTTGCCGCAGCCGGGAGGGCCGAGAAGAATGATCCTCATCCTCTCCTTCCTTTGAGCCGGCTGCGCCGCATGAATCCATCATAGTGACGCATCACCAGCTGGGCCTCGATCTGCTGCAGCGTGTCCATGGCCACACCCACCACGATCAGGAGGGAGGTGCCGCCAAAATAGAACTGCAGCCCCATGCCCTGAGTAAACCAGTCGGGCAGGTTCTGATCCAGGAAGGGCCCGATGACCGGAAGCGTGTCCACCCGCAGCCCCGAGATCAGGATCTCGGGAACGGCAGCCACGGCCGCCAGATACAGGGCTCCGACCAAGGTCAGGCGGGACAGCACAGAATCAATATAATCCGAGGTGTTCTTCCCAGGACGGATCCCGGGGATGAATCCGCCGTACTTGCGCAGGTTATCAGCCACGTCGGTCGGGTTGAAGATGATAGATACGTAGAAGTAGGTGAAGAAGATGATGGCGGCCACGTAAAAGAGGAAATACATGGGCATTCCCGGCGAGAACTGCTGGGCGATGTTCTGCAGAAACGGGACGTTCACCATCTGGGCGACCGTCATGGGGATGGTGATGACAGAGGCCGCGAAGATGATGGGGATGACGCCGCCGGTGTTGACACGGAGCGGCAGGTGTGTGCTCTGCCCGCCGTAGATCTTACGGCCCACGACGCGCTTGGCATAGGACACGGGCAGCCGCCGCTGACCCCGCTCCACGAACACGATGACCGCGATCACAGCCAGCATCAGGGCTACCAAGAAGATAACCCGCAGGGGTGTCTGGTCTCCCGTGCGCAGGCCCTGGATCATACTCAGAGCCGCCCGGGGAAAATCCACCACGATCCCTGCAAAGATGATGAGTGATATGCCGTTCCCGATTCCGCGTTCCGATATCTGCTCACCCAACCACATGATAAAAACCGTGCCCGTGGTCAGCGTCAATATGGTCATCATGACGAATCCGATCCCCGGATTGGGGACGATGGGTGCGTTGGAGACGGGGCTCCGGAGGCTCTGGAGTAGGGAGGCGATCCCGGCGGACTGGATGATACAGATCCCCAGCGTGCCGTACCGCGTGAATTGAGTGATCTTTTTCCGGCCCATCTCCCCTTCCTTGGACAGGCGCTCCAGGTAGGGCCACACCACCTGCAGCAGCTGCAGGATGATGGAGGCGCTGATGTAGGGCATGATGCCCAGGGCGAAGATTGTCATGCGCGACATCGATCTGCCGGTGAACAGGTCCACCATCCCCAGGATCGTACCTTTCTGGGATTCCCAGAGCTCGGCCAGGGCGCTGGCGCTGATCCCCGGATTCGGGATCTGGGCACCGATGCGGTACACGGCCAGCAGCGCCAGGGTGAACAGCACCCTCCTTCTCAGATCCGGAATGCTGAAGATGTTGCGTATGCTGTCTAACATCACTCTGATCCTATAAGTACGGCCTTGCCGCCGGCCTCTTCGATCTTCTTCTGGGCGGAACGCGTGAACTTATGCGCATGGACGGTCTTGGCGGAGGTGATGTCCCCGCGCCCCAGGATCTTGACCATCTCGCTCTCTTTCTTGATCAGGCGAGACTCCACGAGGTCCTTGAGCTCGATCGTATTCTTTTCGATCTTTTCCAGCCGGTCCAGGTTGACCTCGCTGTACTCGGTGCGGAAGATGTTGGTGAATCCTCGCTTGGGTACACGGCGGTTAAGGGGCATCTGTCCGCCCTCGAAACCTCTCTTCCGGGAGTACCCGGATATGGATTTCTGTCCCTTGGAGCCGCGGCCGGAGGTCTTCCCGCGGCCGGAACCGGGTCCCCGGCCCACACGCCGCTTGTTCTTCCGGCTGTTCTTAGCAGGATGAAGATTACTCAGATCCATTTTAATCCAGCTCCTCCACCTCGAGCAGATGAGGTATTTTATTGATCATGCCGCGGATCTCAGGGCGATCTTGGCGTACAACCTGGGAGTCGATCCGCCTGAGGCCCAGGCCTTTCACGACCTCCCTTTGTTTCTGCGGCCTGCCGATGACGCTGCGCACCAACCTGATCCGCAGCTGCTTCTCCTTCGGCTTCTTGACCGCCTTGGGCGGCGCTGCTGCTTGGGCTTTTTTTACTGCCATATCTTTTCCTCGTCGATGTTCCGGTTTTTGGACACCTGGCCCGGATTCTTCAAGTTGATGAGGGCGTTCATGGTGGCATTGGCCACGCTGATCGGGTTGTTGCTGCGCAGGGACTTGGTCAGGATATCCTTGATGCCCGCCAGCTGCATGATGATGCGGACTGCACCACCTGCGATCACGCCGGTTCCCTCGGAGGCTGGCCGCAGGACCACTTCACCACCCCCGTGAATTCCCTTGATAAGGTGCGGGATCGTGGTCCCTCTGAGCGGCACCCGGATCATGTTCTTCTTGGCGTCCTGGACACCCTTCGCGATAGCAGGAGGCACCTCGCGCGCTTTGCCCTTTCCGATCCCGATCATCCCGTTCGCGTCTCCCACGGCTACCAGGGCGGAAAAACTGAGGTTCTTCCCGCCTTTGACGACCTTGGTGGTCCGACGGATCGAGATAACCTGGTCCTTAATTTCCTGTTCGTCTTCTTCGATCGCTTGGTTGCGCCTTTTGTTGTACACTCTTCATGTCTCCTTGTTGGGTTGACCGCTAGAAAACCAGGCCGCCCTTGCGCATGGCATCCGCCAGATTCTTGATCCGTCCGTGATAGGGAAAGACCCCCCTGTCAAAGACGATGGTCTTGATCTTTTTTTCCTTGAACCGGCCCGCGGCGACATCACCCAGCGCCTTGGCCGCGTCCATGTTCTTGAAATTTTTGTGCTTGTCCCTGAACGCTTTTTCCAGGCTACAGGCCGAGGACAGGACCTGTCCGGTGATGTCGTCTATGGCCTGCACATACAGGTAGCGGTTGGTACGTGTGACCAGCACACGCGGCCTCTCCGGGGTTCCGCTGATCTTCTTCCGGATCCGCTTACGGACCCGCTGACCCGCAATTTTTTTCTTCACAACGTTATCTTTAAACACCGCCCACCCCCGCTTTTCGTTCTTTCTTGTGCAGCCTCTCGCCCGCATACCGGATCCCCTTGAGCTTGTAGGGATCGGGCTTGCGGAAGCTGCGGATCTTATGGGCCTCTTGGCCAACCCTCTGCTTATCGATCCCCTTGACGGTGATCAGTGTCGGCTTCTCCAGAACCACCTCGATATCATCGGGAATCTCGTAGATGACGGGCTTAGAGTAGCCCAGGTTCAGCTCCAACTTGCCCTTCTCGAGCTTGCCCCGGTAGCCCACGCCCACGATCTCCAGCTTCTTTTCAAAGCCGATGGACACTCCGGTTACGGCATTGGCCGCGAGCGACCGGACCAGCCCGTGAAATGCAGGGAGATTGTCTTCATCGCTCTCCCGCATGACCACAAGCTGCGTCTCCTCGACCTTCACCGTGATCCCCGGTAAGAGGGGAGTCTCCAGTTTGCCCTTGGCCCCCTCACACTCGATCTTGTCTGCAACGACCTTGACCTTGACTCCTTCCGGGAGCGGTATAGGTTGTTTTCCAATTCTTGACATGACTCGTTTCCTCTCAGGCCGGCCCTACCAGATCTGGCAGAGCACCTCGCCTCCCACACCAATTTCCTGACACTTCTTGCCCGTGACGATCCCCGTGGAGGTGGATACAATAACGATTCCCAGGCCGTCCAGGACCTTGGGGATCGAATCGGCCTTGCAGTAGATCCGGCACCCGGGTTTGCTCACCTTCTTCAGGCCGGTGATGACACTCTGGTTGTCTTCGGTGTACTTGAGCATCACGCTCAGGGATCCCTGCAGGTTGTCGTCCACGACCTTGAAATTCCGGATGTACCCCTCTTCCTTCAGGATCTTTGCAATCTCCACCTTCATCCGTGAGGAGGGGATCCGGACATCTTTTTTCCGCCCCATGGCGGCATTTCTTATCCGGGTTAACATATCAGCGATAGGATCGGTTAACGTCATAGTTTTGTCCTCTCTCGTGCCCTACCAGGAAGCCTTCGTGACCCCGGGAATCTCGCCCTTCAAGGCCAGCTCGCGAAAACACAGCCGGCACATGTCGAACTTCCGGAAGTAACCCTTGGAGCGCCCACAGATCCGGCAGCGGCTGCTGTGCCGCACTTTGTATTTTGGTTCTTTCAGGTACTTAGCGATCGATGATTTTTTTGCCATTTTTGCCTTCCTTATGACGACTCGCCAAACGGCATTCCCAATTTTTTCAGCAGGGCATATGCCTCGCTGTCAGTCTTGGCGGACGTCACCACGGTAATGTTCATCCCGCGCGACTGATCCACCTTGGTATAATCGATCTCCGGGAAGACCAACTGGTCACGCAGTCCCAGAGTATAATTGCCCCGGCCGTCAAAAGCCCGGGATGAGACCCCCCTGAAGTCCCTCACGCGCGGCAGTACGATATTCACCAGGCGAACCATGAATTCGTACATCCGTTTTCCGCGCAGTGTGGTGTAACAGGCGATGGGATTTCCCTTGCGCAGCTTGAACTGCGCGATGGACTTGCGCGACCGCCCCACGGCCGGCCACTGACCGGTGATGAGACTCAGTTCCTGTTTGGCCGCATCCAGGATCTTGATGTTCTGGATGGCCTCTCCCACACCAATATTGACCACGATCTTCTCCAGCCGCGGAACAGCCATCGGGTTGGGGGTCCCCAGCTCTTCCTGTAGCTCGGAGAGGATCTCTTTTTCGTATTTTTCCTTAAGCCGACTCATAGCTGCCTCTCAAACCCTATTGCCTCTCGATGGTGATGTCGCACTTGCTGCAGACCCGGACTTTGCGGCCGTCCTCCAGCTTCTTGGCCCGCACACGCACGCCTTGGGCACATTCCGAGCAGTAGATCTGGACATTGGACACGTGGATGGGGCCTTCCTTCTCCATGATCCCGCCCTGGATGTTCTTGCCCTGGTCGCGCCGAATGAATTCCTTGACGAAGTTGAGCTTCTCCACCACAACACGGTTCTTTTCGGGAATGACCTTAAGAACCTTGCCCGTCTTGCCCTTGTCCTTGCCCGCGGTCACCATGACCGTGTCATTCTTCTTGATCAACATATTGCCCATCACAGAACCTCCGGTGCCAGGGAGACGATCTTCATGAATTTTCGTTCCCGCAGTTCGCGCCCTACCGGGCCGAACACCCGCGTGCCGATTGGTTCGCCCTGAGTGTCTATGATGACGGCCGCATTCTCATCAAAACGAATGTAGGACCCGTCCCGGCGCCTCAATTCCTTCCTGGCCCTGACGACAACCGCCCTGACCACCTTGCCCTTGGGGATCTTGCTCTCCGGGTCGGCCTCTTTGACAGAGGCAGAGATCACATCGCCTATGGATGCGGTCTTCCCCACGCCTCCTCCCAGAGGCGTGATACACAAGATTTTCCGGGCACCGGAATTGTCCGCCACCTTGAGCATGGTTTCCGAGCAAATCATTCTTTTTTATCCTCGCTGACCTTTTCTTTCTCGGTGGGGGTCAGGCCCACGATCTCATCCACGCGCCATCTCTTGCGCGCACTCAGCGGCCGGGTCTCGACGATCTTGACCACGTCACCGAGCTTGCACTTTTCATACTCATCGTGAGCCAGAAATTTTTTCCGTTTCTTCACGATCTTTTTATATAAGGGATGCCGGACCTGGCGTTCCACCTGGACCGTAACAGTCTTCTTCATCTTGGTGCCGACGACAGTCCCGACTTTGCTGGTTTTTCTGGCTTGCGTGTTCATTTGTCTTTATTCCGTTCCTTGGTGTCTCCGGACCCGCTTTCGCTCTGGATGGTCTTGATCCTAGCCAGGTCTTTCTTGATGGTTTTGAGCTTCATAGTGTTCTCCAGCTGACCCAGCGCATGCTGGAACCTCAGTTTGAACAGCTGATCCTTGAGTTCAGCCTCCTTATCGGCCAGTTCATCCGGAGACAATTCCCTCATTTCTGTCGGTTTCATCGCAGTTCCCCCAATTCACGGGATACGATCCTCGTCTTGATCGGCAGTTTGTGGGCGGCGAGCTGCATAGCCCGTCGGGCCACCTGCTCGGACACCCCTTCGATCTCGTACAGTATCCGACCCGGCTTAACGGTCTCGACCCAGAATTCCGGATCGCCCTTGCCCTTTCCCATCCGCACTTCCGTAGGCTTCTTGGTGATGGGCTTCCAGGGAAAGACTCGGACCCACAACTTCCCTTTTCTTTTTGCATGCCGGGTGATGGCGACACGGCCCGCCTCTATCTGGCGGGCAGTCATCCAACACGGCTCCAGCGCCTGCAGCCCGTATTCCCCGAAAGATAGACTGCCGCCGCGGATGGCCTTGCCCTGCATCCGGCCCCGCATCTGCTTGCGGTGTTTTACCTTTTTGGGCATCAACATGGTTAAATCTCCTCGATCTCTGCGGATTGGGAGGTCATCTTGGGTTTTTCTTTGTCACTGCAGTAGACCCACACCTTGATCCCGATCTGACCGTAGGTGGTAAATGCCTCGGTAAAGCCATAATCGATATCCGCCCTGAGGGTCTGAAGGGGAAGCTGTCCCCTGAGATACCATTCCGAACGGGCGATCTCGTTGCCACCGAGACGGCCCGAGCACATCACCTTGATACCCTTGGCGCCCATCTTCATGGCCATCTCTACGGCCCGGCGCATGGCCCGCCGGTAGGCGATCCGTTTCTCGAGTTGGATGGCGATGCCCTGTCCTACCAGGAGGGCAGTAAGCTCCGGCTTGTCGACCTCACGGATGTCGATGTAGACCTCCTTGTCAGCGAGTTCCTGCAGGAGGAGCTTGAGGCTCTCGATCTCCTTGCCCCCCCGCCCGATGACGATGCCGGGCCGGGCAGTATGGATAATGATCCGAATCTTGGGCCCGACGCGCTCCACGTCCACCTCGGCGATCCCCGCATGTTTGTAGCGGGACTTGACGACCTTCTTCATCTTGAGGTCTTCGTGGATCAGGCGGCTGTACTCCCTGCCCGTGGAGAACCACCGGGAGCTCCACTGTTTGTTGAATCCCAATCGAAACCCGTATGGATGTGTTTTCTGGCCCACTGTTTAACTCCCTTTGCGTTCATCTAGATAGATATGGACATGGCTCGTCGGCTTGAGTATGCGAGCGGACCGCCCCATGGGGACTGGTCGGAACCGTTTCCATTGGGGTCCCTGGTTCACGAAGATCTCAGATATGTACAGGTTGTCCACATCGACATCTGGGCTCTTCTGCTGTGCATTGGCCACGGCCGAACGCAGCACCTTTTCCACCACGGTGCTGGCTTTTTTCTTGGAGGAAAACTGGAGGATGGTAAGGGCCTCACCCACGAAGCGGTCCCTGACCAGGTCAGCGACCAAACGGCACTTCTGGGGAGAGATCCGCACATGCTTGGCAATGGCTCGCGAGATGTATTCCTGTCTGTCCATTTTACTTTCTTATCCTGATAGTCCGGGCTGTCTTGGACGTGTGTCCCTTGAAAGTCCGGGTGGGAGAGAATTCTCCCAGTTTATGACCTACCATGTTCTCCGTGATAAACACGGGTATGAACTTTCTGCCGTTGTGCACGGCGATGGTCAGCCCTACCATGTCGGGGATGACCGTCGATCGGCGCGACCAGGTCTTGATGATCTGACGCTTCTCCTGAATGGTCTGCAGTGAGTTGACCTTTACCAGGAGCTTTTCTTCTATGAAGGGTCCTTTTTTGACTGATCGGCCCATGGTTAATTACTCCTTCTCCGCACGATGAACTGCTGAGTGCGTTTGTTCCGACGGGTGCGGTAGCCCTTGGTCGGGATCCCCGTAGGTGATACCGGATGGCGGCCGCCCTTGGCCTTACCCTCTCCTCCGCCATGGGGGTGGTCGACGGGATTCATGGCCGTCCCCCTCACATGGGGCCTGCGCCCCATCCAGCGTTTACGCCCCGCCTTTCCGATGGAGATGTTCTGATGGTCGGGATTGCTCACCTCTCCGACGGTTGCACGACACTCCAGGTGGACCTTGCGGATCTCCGAGGAGGGCATGCGGATCTGGGCGTAATCGCCCTCTTTGGCCAGGATCTGGGCCCCGGCTCCGGCGGCCTTGGCGATCTGGCCTCCCTTGCCCTTCTTCAACTCGATGTTGTGCACTACGGTCCCCATGGGGATGAAGCGCAGGGGCATGGAGTTTCCGGGCAGGATGTCCACCTGGCGGTTGCTGGAGACGATCGTCTGGCCCACATTCATGTTCTGGGTCGTCAGGATGTACCGGCGTTCGCCGTCCTTGTATTTGATGAGCGAGATGAATCCGGAGCGGTTGGGATCGTATTCGATGGTCTCCACTTCTCCGGGAACATCGATCTTGTCCCGCTTGAAATCGATGATCCGGTACGCCCGCTTGTGGCCGCCGCCGCGGTGACGGACCGAGATGCGCCCCCGGGAATTCCGGCCACCGCTCTTCTTCAGCGGTTCCAGGAGAGGCTTGTACGGTTCCCGTGCCGTCAGCTCTTCATAGGTCAAGCCTGTGCGGTGGCGCAAGCTCGATGTGGTTGGATTGTATGACTTGATACCCATGGTCACACCGCCTCGAAATATTCGATCATTTTTTCGCCTTCTTTGAGCTTCACGTAGGCCTTCTTCCAGTCTTTGGTCCAGCCCTCATTGCGGCCGACTCTGCGCTTTTTGCCCTTCTTCTTGACGGTCCGGACTCTATCAACCTTGACCTTGAAAAGCGTCTCTGTCGCTTCCTTGATCTCGAGCTTGTTGGCACCCATGGCGACCTGCAGGCAGATCTCATGGTTGATGTCTTTCTTCCAGGTGCTCTTCTCGGTGATGACCGGACGCAGGATGATTTTGTAGGGATCCTTGATCACGTTAATCTCTCCATTAGGGAATCGAAGGCAGGCTGGGAAAAGACCAGGACCTTATGATCGAGGACGTCGTATACCGTCAGCTGGTTGTGGTCCACGGTCTTGACCTTGGGCAGGTTCCGCATCGCCAAGATCAGGTTTTTATTGGTATGGCTGTCTACGAACAGGGCCGAATTCAGCTTCAGGTTGCTCATGAGCTTGGCGCCTTCCTTGGTCCTGGGCTCGGCCAGGTCCAGGGATTCCAGGATCATCAGTTGTTCGTCCGCCAGCTTGGCTGCCAGCACTGATTTTAGAGCCAGCCGCCGCGCTTTCTTGGGCATCCGGTAGGAATAATCCCGCGGCTGGGGCCCGAAGGTCACCCCGCCCGAGCGCCACAACGGGGAGCGGATGCTGCCCACGCGGGCACGCCCCGTTCCCTTTTGCCGCCAGGGCTTGCGTCCGCTGCCCCGGACCATGGCCCGGGTTTTGGTCGCGGCCGTCCCCTGCCTCTGATTGGCCCGGTAGTTGATCACGGCCTCGTAGATCAAGTGTTCGTTGACCGGCGTGGCAAAGACCTCCTTGGGCGCACTGATCTCTTTCACTTTGTTACCGCTGTTGTCGAATACCTGGACTTTCATGGCTCTACTCTTCTTTTTGCTCGATCGCCGACTGAGCTTCGTTTATTTTCTGGATCGCCGGCAGGATCTCAAAGCCGGTCTTCCGGATCAGCAGGTAGCCTCCCTTGGCTCCGGGAACAGCGCCTTTCAGCACCAGGAGGTTTTTCTCCTTGTCCGTCTCCACAACCCTCAGGTTCTTCACGGTCTTCCGCTCGCTTCCCATGTGGCCGGGCATCTTCTTTCCCTTCATCACATGTGAGGGGTAGGCGGAAGCTCCGATGGATCCGGGCGCCCGGTGGAACATGGACCCGTGGGTCTTATTACCGCCGTGGAAGCCCCAGCGCTTGACTACGCCGGCAAAGCCCTTGCCCTTGCTGGTGCCGGTGACGCTCACCATCTCACCAGGCTGAAAAATGTCGACACTGAAGGTGTCACCCGGTTTGATCTCAGCCGAACCGTCGAACCGGAACTCCCGCAACATCCGGGTGGGCGGAATCTCAGAGGCTTTGAAATGCCCCAGTGTGGGCTTGTTGGGATGTTTGGCCGGCGTCTCTTCCACGAAGCATAGCTGCACCGCGGCATACCCGTCCTTTTCGGCCGCCTTCTTCTGGATGACCGCGCAGGGACCGGCCTGGATCACGGTGACCGGGATCACGTTCCCGGCCTCATCGAAAGTCTGCGTCATGCCGATTTTTTTACCGATGATGCCTTCAACCATGATCATTCTCCTCCGGTCCCGAAGGCCTGGATCTCCACTTCGATCCCGGCCGGCAGGTCCAGCTTCTGGAGCTCCTCGATGGTCTCGTTGTTATAGTCGCTGATATCGAGCATGCGCTTGTGGATGCGCATCTCAAAATGCTCGCGGGACTTCTTGTCCACATGGGGAGAACGAAGAACACAAAACCGGTGGATCTTGGTCGGCAGAGGAATGGGTCCCGCCACGTTCGCGCCGGTCCGCTTGGCCTTGATGACGATATCTTTAACAGACTGATCCAGCAGACGATGGTCGAACGACTTGAGTCTGATTCTTATTTTTTCCATTTTTCGTGCTCTCCGTAACCTGTTTCTTCGTTCCTTTTATGATTAATTCGAGGCCTCAGGAGGCTGAAGTGACCTCGGTCATTCGTGGATCTCAGTGATGGTGCCGGCACCCACTGTGCGGCTGCCCTCACGGATGGCGAACCGCTGGCCCTTCTCCATCGCGACCGGAATGATCAGCGTGATCTCCAGATTCGAGTTGTCTCCGGGCATCACCATCTCCACTCCAGGTC
>JAUWTO010000248.1 GCA_030614685.1 Candidatus Aminicenantota bacterium | reverse complement strand
CCGAACGATCCGGTACTGATGATCGAATCCCTTGGAAGGCTCTTCCAGGGCCTGTTTCGTGGCCTCCTCGACCGCCCTGCGGTCGTCAGGGTGGACCCTCCGGATGAATTCCTCCGTTGAGACAGCTCCTTTTCGGGGCTTCATCCCGAAAATACGGAAGACCTCGTCCGACCAGGTTGTCTCGCCCGTGACGATGTCCCATTGCCAGCTTCCCAGGCGTGCGATGTGCTGGGCCTCGGCCAGGCGGTTTTCGCTCTCTCTGAGCTCGGCCAGCAGGCGGGCCAATTCGGAGGTCCGTTCCGCCACCCGGGATTCCATCTCCTCTTTCGCCTCCTGCAGCTCGATCTCCATCTGTTTTCGCTCTGTGATCTCCCGGGACAATATGGCTATCCTCTCCACATCCCCCTGATCATTCAGGATCGGACACAAGACGGTGTCGTACCACGTGTTTCCCATCCGGTCCTCATGACGGATCGGTACCTTGGTCTTGATGACTTTTTTGAGGATGGATTTCCGGTGTTTCCTGACATGCGGTGGGAAGACCTCCCAAAGAGATGTCCCGATGGCTTCATCTCGAGGAACCGCCAGCACTGTCGAGACTGTATCATTGAGATCCAGGACCTTCCCTCCGGTATCAATCAAAACCGCTAAGTCGGTGGGAATATTTAACAGGGACCGGGTGGTCGCCTCGCTTTTACGGAGCGACGCTTCAAACCGTTTTCGTTCGGTGATGTCGATAATAAAGGCCTGGAGGGCAGGCCGGCCCCGCCATTGTATGATGGCCGAGCTCGTCTCGATCCAGATTGGATCTCCGGACTTTGTCATCACCCTTATCTCCGCCAGTTCCGGCTCCATTATTTCCTGCTCGAGACGCTGCCTGATCCGGTCCAGGCTAAACTCCCTGTCCTCCGAATGGATCGCAGATTTCAAATCAATGTTTGAGAATTCCTCGTCCGTATACCCGATCATCTCGGCCAACCGTGAATTTGCATAGACCTTCTTTCCATCCTGAAGCACCACTATGCCCATGTTGGCGTTATCGATGAGTGTTCGGTATTTCTGCTCGCTTTCTTTGAGAGACTCCTCGGCCCGGCTATGCCGCTCAAGGTTTCGGATCCTATTGTCCAGCTGCGCACTCTCAGAATCAGGGCCCAACAGTTCATCTGAATCGATGTAATAGCAGTTGTTGTGAAGCTTGGTGCCGATGACGACTTTCGGATGTGTCTGAAGAACGTCCAAAAGCAGGCCGGACTCGAATTTGTGCCTGTCATACTGACATAAGGCCAGACATTTATTCTCGCTTAAGAATGCATTGAGTTCGGCCTCATATTCGATCAGCCGTTCGCTACCGGGTGATTCCTTGAGCGCCCTTGTCATCTCCCCGGTTACACGCAGGGCAGTGTAGCCTTCCGTCAAAGCCAAGCCGGTCTCTTCTTTGAGAAAAGAGATCATGCTGCCCGGGTCAAAGATTCTGACTATCGAAAGCTGCCCCTTTTTCAGGCAGGCTTCGACGTCCAATCCCTCTTCCTGCAGATAACCGAGGATGGTTTCTGATGTGCGCTCATCAACGATGTAAAGGACTTTTTCTCCCTGATCCAATCCCTGCATCATATAGGCTGTGAGTACAGATCGGTGCTCTTCTTCGGTCTCGTAGATGCAGCAGAGATGGTCCCCCGGCTTCAGTCCCCTGAGACTTTGCTGCAGCTCTGAGTTTTCGGCACCCGGAATATTGGACATGGGAAACACCTCGGGTAAGCTACTTCTTTCTCTTTTTTTTCTCGATCTCGGCGTGGAGCGCATCCAGTTTCTTGATCTTGTCTTCCAGGCCCGCGATCTCTTTTTTCTGTCTATCTATGGTTTTGGCCAGGTCTTCTATCTGCTGGCCGAGAAATTCCCTGTTTTTTTCTGTGTTTCGATACTGCTGTCGCAGTTCCGCATAACTCTTTTGTAGTTTTTCGTAGTCCTGAAGGGTCGTGACCATTTGAGAGAGTACGAACTGCCAGACCGCGATCTCACCCTTTTCTCTGGGATGCTCCGTGTCGATCACCATATATGCATCCAGGTTCCTGAGGGCCTGAGCGTAATCCGGGGCGGGATTGTTGTAATGCAAGCACGCCAGGGCGGCATAATAGTACGCCTGGACGCGCACGCTCGGGTTTTCGTGATTCTCGGCGATGTCTTCGAGCTCCGTGATCTTCCCTGGGAATTCATCCGGTGCGATCAGCGACAGGTCCTGGCGAAAGACGGGAGGCGTCATCTCGGGCTCTTCATAAACGGCGCAGGCTCCGAAGCATATAAATCCGGCACACAAGAGGAGGACGGCTGTGACCTGCATGAGAACCTTGGGCTTCATTTCCCTGCTTTGTTCAGGTCAATACTAGCACAAAACACGGGCAAGGCCAATGTGTTTCCCAGTGTGAGCCTGGGGAGGGATCAGCCGCCTTTCCGGCGGTCGACATAATACAGGCTGCCGGGCTTGGACTTGGCGTAGTTCTTGACCTCGGCCGCGATTTCCCCCACCTGGACGAAGTGCCTGAACTTCCGCCGCTTGTTGGTGACCACCCCGATGGATATGGTCATGAGAGGGAATTTATTCTCTTCTCCGGTGCGGGACTTCCGGATAATGTGCCCCAGACGCAGGTCCTTGGCATCATAGAGACTGTCGACATTCTGGTCGAATTCATCGACGATGGTTTTGCAGATCACCGCATACCGGTCGATCGACGAGATGGCCACAAAATCGTCCCCGCCGATGTGGCCGATGAATGCCTCCTCCGTGCCGTACTTCTTGACTGCTTTTTCGATGATCTGGGCCGTGTTTTTAAGTACCTGATTCCCCCTGGCATACCCGTAGTGGTCGTTGTAGGCCTTGAAGTTGTCCAGGTCTATCAGGCAGAACGCGAATAATTGGCCCGATTCGATCCTTTTTTTCAACACATTCTCGATCGCGATGCCCCCGGGCAGGTGAGTCAGGGGGCTGGTGTCGAGATACATCTCCTCCAATCGTTTCAAACGTTTGGCCATCTCCGAAAACGCGAACGCCAGTTCCCCCAGTTCGTCCTGGTTGTGGATCTCGGGCGTGTAGTCGAATTTGCCCTGGGAAATCTCTTGAGTGGCATTCTTCAACTGGATGATCGTACCGGAAATATTTCTAGTGATCGCATAGGCCGCGGTAAAACCTATCAGCAGACTAATGATGCAGAACACGGCGAATATTTTCGAAGAGTTGGATCCGATGAGCGAGGCTGCCATCGTTTTGTCTCTGAGACCGGCAGATGCCGCACCTGAGAGCTCCTCGATAAGGTCCCTCAATTCAGTCTGTTTTTCTCCGATGCGAGCCTCATAGTCGCCGGAACCGGATCCAGGCTCATCCACGGATTTAAACCACTCCCTGAAAATTTCTTCATACTCATTATGGAGGGTGTAGAGACGATCGACGCGTTGGGCATCTCTTCCAGGAAGGCCGTATATAATCACCACCTGGTTTTTGAACTCCCTTCCTGCACTGCGAAACATTTCCAGATTTTGGGCACTCTTTGCAATGATGACATAGTGGTTCCCATGGATTTCCTGGTCGTAAAGCCTGTCGATCATGGTATCCGCAGCCAGCATGAGCGGGATGTCCTCATCGACGATGCTGCTGTTGATGCTGTTCAGCCGTGCCAGGCTGGTCAGGGCATAAGCGGCCATCAGGACTGTCAGGATAAACAGGGGCAGGAATCCCAGCAGCATCTTTTTGGTGATCGTGAGTTTCAGGAATTTTTT
>JAUWTO010000309.1 GCA_030614685.1 Candidatus Aminicenantota bacterium | reverse complement strand
TGTGCCTTGGTGCTGTCGTCCAGCCCCCCGATCGAAAGAGCCTTTTCTCCATATTTGATAGTGTCGGCTGCGGTCTTGCCGGTGAATTGTGCCGTGCAGACGGTGGCATTGGCAAAGTTTTCATACTGATGGCCTGTGCCGCCGTATTTATTGATCCAATCCTTAAGCAGCCTGACCCGCTCTCCCATGTCGTTGCTGGTCATGGCTTTGATGTATTCGTCGTTGGCCGGGTCCTGTGCCTGCAGGGGTGAGAAAGCGAAGAGCACTAAGGCGATTGCGATGAAAGCTGTATTTTTCATTCGTGGCCTCTCCTTGGTTGATTTGCGTATAGTCTCTCAAAATAGCGTTTGGTCGAAAAAACGTCAACGCGGAATTGAACGAAGACTACGTCTGCATCTGCAAAATGTATAATAGCAAAAAACGTGCCAAATATCCAGTCCAATCCCTGTTTGCCGACAGGGATCTGCTGCGCATTTTTGTCATCGCGAGGAGCGCAGCGACGAAGCGATCTCATGGGATTGCTTCGCTTCGCTCGCAATGACAGGCAGAAGGCTTTATGGTTTTTGTCATTTGGTATACAATGCCCCTATGGTACACACCGGCTTCCCAGAGCGGTTTCGAACCGAAGTAGGCAGGCCCCTGGAGGAGGGTGTAAGCCTGGGGCCGTACTCGAACTTCCGGATCGGCGGCCGTGCCGACTTTTTTTTCGATGCGGTCACTGAGGAAGAGCTGGTGCGCGCAGCCCTTTTCGCTCGGGAGCACGGGCTGCGCCACCGCATCATTGGCGGGGGATACAACCTGCTCTTCGACGACCGGGGCTTCCGGGGGTTGATCCTGCGCAATGCGGTCAGAGGGATCCGGTTAGAGGCGCCCTCACGCATCATCGCCACCTCTGGCTCCACTCTGGAAGAGCTGATGACGTTCTGCCTGGACCAGGAGCTGGGAGGGCTGGAGTTTCTGGTCGGCATTCCTGGCACGATCGGAGGGGCGGTCTATGGGAATGCGGGAGCCTTCGACCAGAATATCGGCCAAGTCCTGCAGGAGGCGCGGATCCTCACCCTCTCGGGAGAGGTCGTTCGGATTGAAAGGGATTTCTTCTCATTTTCTTACCGAAACAGCGCCCTGAAAAAGTCAGGACACATCCTGCTCGAGGCCGTACTGGAGGGATACACTCGGGACCGCGGGCACATCAGGGAACAGCAGGACGAATACTGCCGGAAGCGTGAGAACCGACATCCTCCCAGAGATGTGGCCTGTGCCGGGAGTTATTTCAAGAATCCCACACTGCCTTCGGGCGAAAAGGTTCCGGCCGCATTCCTGCTGGACCAGATCGGGGCCAAGGACATGGAGGTGGGCGCCGCCGCTGTCTATCCCGGGCACGCCAACTTCATCATCAACCAGGGCAGGGCCACCTCGCAGCAGGTCAGAGAGCTGGCCGCGCGGTTGAAGTCACGCGTAAGGGAGAGGTTTGGCGTAGACCTCGAGGAGGAGGTCATTTTCCTTCCAGCAGAGCCCTGATCCGCGTGTACTCCTGTTCATTGATCTCTCTTTCCGTCCGAGCCATTTCCAATGCCGCAATACTGAGTTCGCGGTAGATCCGCAGCGCTCTCGGATATCCCTGGAGTGCCTCCATCTGGAGCGTGACAGATTTTTCGTCGCCGCGTGCCAGGGGACCGGTCAGGCCGCCTTTTGTGTCAAAATTCTTTACGTTCCGTAAAGTTCCTTGTACCAGGGGCAGGAGTGCCTCCACTTGGTCTGGTCGTTCCATCCCGGTGTTTTGGAGCAGGATGCTTGCATGATGGAGTAGGGGGACCAGGAGATTGGAGGCCATGCTGCAGGCGGTGTGATAGAGAGGCTTGTCCTTGGCGGCCAGGATGAAGGACTGGCTCCCGAGGTCCTCGGCTATCGCCTGCGCCTTTTTCCTGGCGCGGGGTTCACCTTCCAGTCCCACATGGATCCCGACAAAGGACTCTGGCCCAGCCTGTTTGCTGGCGAAAGACTGCATGGGATGGAAAGAGGCGGTGAGGGCGCCCCTTTTGGCCAGGGGTGCAAGGATCTCCGACGAGAGCATACCGCTGCAGTGCAGGCAGAAGACGCCCGTCCAATCCCGGCTGCCGGAGGCCAGATCTTCGGCCACCCCACGGATGGCGTCGTCCGGGACCGTGAGGAACACCACCTGGCTGCCTGCGGCGGCCTCCCGGTTATCGGTCAGGGGATTGCCCGAACCGATGATTTGCCGGCTCTCCTGTGCAGAGCTCTGTGTGAGGCAGGTCAGCGCGTGGATCTGATACCCGCTGCGGCGTAAGGCCGTGCCCAGGGCTGTCCCCAGCTTTCCTGCGCCAAGGATGGATACGGTCGTCATTGTTTTTTCCTGAAGACATCATTCCACTGCCGGATTTCGAGGGGAGTGGGTGCTTCTTCGTCCTTCTGGAGCTCCGCGTCCTTCCGGAACTCCCGCAGGGCTCCCTTCAGAATCCGGTGGAACTCGGCACAATCCAGGCTTTTTGCGCCGAGTTTGCGTGTAAAATATCGAATCTCACGGTCGGAACTGACCACAAAGAAGCGCCGCAGGTCCGTCTGTTTTCTTATGATCTCCTCGATGATGTTGTCCGCGCTTTTTCCGCGCTCAGGGTATACGACCGAGAGCAGGCCGTGGTCAGCGCTGCCTGTCACAAGCCCCTCTTCCGGGGGGCCGTCGAACACAATGATAACCCTGGTGTTTTTGATCTTCTGGAGCCGATCCAGCTGCGAAACGAGCTGGAAACGGCTCTGCCTGTCAGCCAGGCTCAGGTCGGGGATGTGGCCGATAAGATTGTTCCCGTCGATCAAGTACGGCATTTTTATTTGGGAGTTTGTCGGGTCCAGCTCGGCCCGGCACTCGAATGTGCCTTAAAACGAATACGATT
>JAUWTO010000238.1 GCA_030614685.1 Candidatus Aminicenantota bacterium | reverse complement strand
GCATAACATCGTATTTTGCTGGTGACCCGGGAGATATGCCCCTTTCCGGTCGTATCTTCCACCAGGAAGATGTCGCCTGGCCCGAATCGGCGCTTTTCCCCGTCATAAACTTCCACCTCCAGCTCTCCGGACAACACTATGACGAATTGACGCCGCGGGGCAGGGTGCCAATCGCCAAACCAGCCGGGAGGACTGGAAATGAAGGATACGGTTTCCGCCGGCATGATCTCAGAAACGGAAATGGGGGGTGCAGGGGGCGCATAATCGATCAGCATAAAATTGATCTCATGGGAGGCAAAATGAGACTCCCCATTTGTGTCTGTATAGATCCGGGCAAAGGCCATCGGTTCTGCCAGCGGGATGTCACTCGCTTTTTCCTGAGCAGCAGGCACCAGCAACCAGACTGTTGCGATCAGTATAAATGCGGTTACCAACCCCGGAGCCATTTTTCTTCTCATGTTCCTTACTCCCAGAACGAAATTAAGGCGGCTTTTTCGAGCGCCCGCTTCAAGAGCGCTGTGATCAAGTCAATCACATTTATAAAACCTTTGAACAATTTCATAAACCTTTTTCGCTGGATTGCGTCTTTATATATGTATCGGATTCCGATATTTATTGAGAATGCACCAAAGAGGAGTTCAAAGCCCATGAAAATGCTGTCTCGAGCCGAGGAGATCATCCTCCTGGCCATCCTGCGTCTGGGCGACAATGCCTACGGGATCTCGATCCGGGAACTGATCCATGCCTCGACCGGCGTAGAGTGGTCCCTGGCCCAGATCTACGATCCTCTGAACCGCCTGGCGCACAAGGGATATGTGAGCAAGTCCAGAGGCGACTCCTCTCCGGAGCGAGGAGGGCGCCACAAGTGCCTGTACATGCTGACCAGAGAGGGAAAAGACGCCCTGCGCGAGCTACAGCGCATGCAGAAAAACCTGTGGGATAGCCTCCCCAAGAAGGCTTTGGGCTAGGTCGAACCAATGTTTCCTCTGTACCAACATCCACCGCGGCTGGCCCAACAGGTGCTGCGGCATCTGCGGTTGGAGGAGGAGATCTATGAAAAGCTGGGAGACTTTGAAGAGGGCTTCCAATCTATACTCCGTTCAAAGGGTCCGCGGGCGGCCCGGGCCTGGTACCGGCTGCAGGTCCTCAGGCTCATCCCGGCTGTCTTGAAAAATATCATCTACTGGAGTCTTGCCATGTTTAAAAGCTACTTGAAGATCACCCTGCACAGCATCCAGCGACACAAGGGGTACTCGCTGATCAACATAACGGGCCTGGTCCTGGGCCTGGCCAGCTGCATCCTGATCCTGATCTGGGTCAAGGACGAGGTCTCCACCAACCGCTTTCATGAGAAGTTCGATTCCCTCTATCTAGGGATGAGCATCGAGCATTACGGCAGCAGGGTCGCCCGGGGGCCGGGCACGGTCCCGGCACTGGGGCCGGCGCTCAGAGAAGAGTATCCGGAGGTCCTCAACGCGGCCCGGCATGAAAACGGTCAAGGGGAATTCCTGATCGAGTACGGGGGCAATCAGTTCAAGGAGAGGATCCAGCTGGCGGACCCCGAGATCTTCCAGCTGTTCACGTTTCCCTTTATCAAGGGCGATCCCCGGGACACGTTCGGGGACCCAAACGTTTTGGTCCTGTCGGAGAGTACGGCACACAAGATCTTCGGTGTAGAGGATCCGATCGGGAAGGTGCTCACCCTGAACAAGAACGAGGGATTCCGTGTGGTCGGCATGATGCGGGACATCCCCCACAACTCCACCATACGTTTCGACATCTGGGCCCCTCTGGAACTCACCCATAGATGGTACAGGCCCGACTACACCGAAACCTGGAGCAATATGGCCTTCAGGACCTATTTTGAGATGGCGGACAATATCGACTTTGAGGCCTTCAATGAAAAAATTTTCAACCGCATCCGGCAGTCCGACGCCAGCACAATCCTGGAGCCCTACATCTATCCCTTCAGCAGAGTGTACCTTGATCTCTACGGGCGCATGGCCAACATCCGGACCTTTTCCATCATCGGCCTGGTGATTCTGATCATCGGCTGCATCAACTTCATGAACCTGTCCACGGCCCGTTCCGCCCATCGAGCGCGGGAAGTCGGGCTGCGCAAGGTGGTGGGAGCACAGCGGGGGCAGATCATACGGCAGTTCTTCGGAGAATCCGTTTTTTTCACCCTGGCCTCACTGGCACTGGCCATCGGGGCTGTCTGGCTGCTCATGCCTTCCTTTCGCACGCTCACCGGAAAACCGCTCCAGCTCTCGGCTTTCTGGGATGTCTCCGGAATATTGGGGGTCCTGGGTGTGACCCTCATCACCGGATTCCTGGCCGGGAGTTACCCGGCCCTGTTCCTTTCGGCCTTCCGTCCGGCCGCCGTTCTCAAGGGCAGCCACCGGTCCGGTTCGGGGGGAAGCCTGTTCCGCAAGATCCTGGTGGTCCTCCAGTTCGCCATGTCCGTGATGCTCATCATTGGGACATTGGTCATTCTTCTTCAGGTGCGCTTCATGAAAACGAAAAGCCTCGGCTTCGATAGGGAGCACCTCCTATACGTCCGACTGGAAGGGGATATGATCTCGAAAATCGAGGGGCTCAAACATGAGCTGGCTTTGCATCCCGGCATCCAGAGTGTGTCCGCCACCTCCCACTCACCCACAGGAGTCTACAACAACGGACAGGACTGGGAATGGGAGGGCCGAGATCCGAATGTCAATCCGCTGGTGACCTATTTCGGCGTGGATCCTGATTTCCTGCAGACATTCAAGATGGAGCTTGCCCAGGGCGAGTCCTTCCGGTCCACCGGCCACACCCTGACCATGGCGATCATCAATGAAAGGTTCGCAGATATCATTGGGAATCCGGACATTATCGGCAGCCGTCTATCACAGGAAGACATACAGCTCCAGATCATAGGTGTGGTCAAGGATTTTCATTTCACGCCTCTCTACCAGGAAATCGGGCCGGCCATCATCTACTTCGATCCGGAATATCGAATCATGCAGCGCTACCGCTATCTGTTCGTCCGGCTGAACCCCGGAGACATCCCGCGAACCATCGCCCATGTCGAGAATACGATCATGACGTTCAATCCCGGGTTTCCCTTTGAATACCGGTTCCTGGATGACGACTACGACCGGTTGTACCGCGTGGTGGAGAGAGAGATGGCCATCGTCCGCACTTTCGCTTTCCTGGCCATCCTCATATCGTGTCTGGGATTGTTCGGGCTGGCGGCCTACACGGCTGAGCAGCGCACCAAGGAGATCGGGATCCGGAAGATCATGGGAGCCTCGATCCCGGGGATCATGACGCTGCTCTCCAAGCAGTACGCGCTCTGGGTGCTGGCCGCCAATACCATCGCCTGGCCGGTTTCCTACTTTTTGATGAAAAGTTGGCTTCAAGACTATCCCTACCGGATCGGGCTGGGACTGCCCATATTCCTGGCGGCGGCGGTCCTATCGCTCCTGATCGCACAGTTTACAGTGGGATTTCAATCACTCAGGGCGGCCCGCTCCAATCCGGTAGACTCGCTGCGTTATGAATAGGTGCGGATCAAAACCGGGCCGGATCGCATCAGATACATGGCCAATAGAAACACTGCGCCTGCGGCGACAATCCGGATGGTCAGCGGCACCAGAAAGCTTAGGCATTCAGTATTGCCCCTGTTTTCCTATGGCTAAGGCAATTTAAACGGCAGTTTTGCCTCCTAACCACAACCATAGCAATACATTTCATGGTCTGACCCCAATAATACTAATCCGACCAGGTGACGCGGTAGCGTTTGACTGTGACGAAGCCTGTTTCCTCATCGGTGTGCAGGCGGTACATCTTCCCATGGACGAAGATCCCGGGGCGGATGGCGAGCCAGAGGCGGCAGGTGTAGTGC
>JAUWTO010000183.1 GCA_030614685.1 Candidatus Aminicenantota bacterium | reverse complement strand
TGTTTCGGTGGGAGTGGGCGTGGCCTATCCCGGAGGCTGGGGTCCGTACGGCGGACCCTACGGCGGCGTCTACATGGGCCGCCCCATCTACTACTCCCCAATCCCGTTTCCCCTTTTCTAATTGGGGACGGACCTTGGAATGTGGTTAAAAACAATAAAGTTACTCTGTTAAAACGGCGTTTTTATTACCTTAGATACGTATTTTTATGCTAAAAAATCCGCTCATAAGGGTTTTTCATTTCCCTCAGCATGAATCCTTGATCTGTTTCGATTATTTTAACCCTGTTAGACTTTAATCCAACTCTTTTGTGGATTCCCTCCACAAAGCCTTTGCTGCCGACTGCAATAGCCTCGGTCCATTTGCTCTCTCTCTCAAGGGAGCCGAGGGCGATCGATTGGTCGATCAGGTCCGTGTAGAAGCTCCAAAACTCTTCCCTGGATTTTATTTCGAGCAGTTCTAACAGTCGCATCATGTTGATCAGAGTATATCGCTGCTTTTGCTTCAGGATCTCATGGTAGCCGCAGAAACGCCAGTTTCGAGGGTGATCCACGATTTTTGCTCTAACCGAGTTTAGATCGATATAGATCAGGCAATTGAGGAAGTACCTTCCTGATTCCACTGCAGTGGCCTGGTATCTGTCACCCCAGAATGCGCCTGCGCGCTCTTTTCTCTGGTTAAATTCCTGGCCGACCCTGCTTTCGGCGAGTCCCATCGAATCAGGTATGACATCGCTCCTGCCTTCTTCGATGACCAGCAGGTGGATGTGGTTGGACATGACGGTGTAGCCGAGAATTGTCAATCCATAGCATAACCTCGCCCTTAATAGCCAGTGCAGCCACCGTTCTTTGTCTCTGGCGAATCGGAGGAGATACTCTCGTTTGTGGCACCTGTTGGTGATGTGGTAGATATGGCCGGGTATGAGATGTCTGTTTGCTCTGGGCATGGCTTTGATTCCTCCTATCTCTTATGTATTGCCTATGGCACTTAGAGTGACGTTTTAGGGGGCCAAATTGCTCATTTAAGAGCTCCAAACCTGGAGATAAGGTGGTAAATGCAGGAATATCAACAGGATTCCAAGGTCCGTCCCCGAAATGGAAATGTGCAATGAGATTGACTCGGGGGGAGGGATGGACTATCTTATAGTCACTGTTCGGTTGAATCCACAATGAAGTGCCCGGTCTGTTTTCAGGACAATCATGATTCCTCGCGTTTCTGCGGCAACTGCGGGTCTGCGGTCAACGCGGACAGCGGTTCTGCGGGGACATCCCACACGCGGACGATCGCCACACGGCTGCCGGACATCAAACCCGGCACAACCTTTGCCGAAAAATACGAGATCCTGGCCGAGCTGGGGCGCGGCGGCATGGGAGTGGTCTTCAAGGCACAGGATTCGCGCCTCAAGCGCACGGTGGCCATCAAGACCCTGCTCCCGCATATCCTGATCCAGCCCGACGACCAGAGCCGGTTCGAGCGCGAGGCCCGGTCGGCGGCGGCCATGAACCATCCCAACATCTGCACAGTGTACGAGATCGACGAGGCCGAGGGTGTCAATTTCATTGCCATGGAGTATGTCGAGGGGCAGACGCTCAAAAACTCCATCGAGATCAGGCCTCTCCCGTTTGACGATGTCATCGACTACGCCGTCCAGATCGCCGAGGGCCTGAAACACGCCCACGACCGGGGGATCATGCACCGAGACATCAAGGCCTCCAACATCATGGTCTCGGCTAAGAAAGAGGTCAAGATCACGGATTTCGGGCTGGCCAAACCCACCGGTTCCACGGTGATCACGCGGGAGGGAACGACCGTGGGCACGACCGCCTACATGTCGCCGGAACAGCTGGGAGGCAAGCCGGTCGCTTACTGCACGGACATCTGGTCGCTGGGTGTGGTCCTGTTCGAGATCACAACCGGGATCCTGCCCTTTCGGGGGGAATACGACCAGGCGCTCATCCACAGCATCCTGTCTGACCCCCCGCCTCCGGTGACCGGCATGCGCAGCGGCATCCCCCTCGAGTGGGAGCAGGTTGTGAGCCGGTGTCTGGAAAAGGACAGCGGCCTCCGGTACCAGAGCGCCTCCGACCTCCTGGCCGACCTGAGGCGCCTGCGTCGGGACTGGGAAGCCGGCCGTCTCGTGGTGTCAGAGGGAAGGGCAGCAGGCACGCTGCGGCGGTCGCGGCCTGTGCTGGACCCGCTGAAGAACGTGGCGCTGGTCGCCGCACCCCTCCTCGCTGCCGCGCTCCTCTACCTGATATTCCTGCGCCCGGGGGGGCTCGGGACACGTCCTCTGCTCGCTCCCATGAACCTGAGGCCATTCACATCGGGGAATGGGCTGGCGCTGTCACCCAGTTGGTCTCCGGACGGGGAGTGGATCACGTTTGCATCCGACCGTTCCGGCAGCATGGATATCTGGAAGCGCCCGGTCAGCGGCGGGGAGCTGCAGCAGCTGACCTCTTCTCCGGGGGACGAGCGGCATCCGGACTGGTCCCCTGACGGACGCAGCATCGCCTTTGCAGCGGAGCAGGGGATCTACCTGGTGCATTGGGGCGGGGGATCGCCCTCGGTGATCTGTGATATCGGCAACAATCCTACCTGGGCTCCGGACGGCACTCGCTTGGCGTTCGACTGGTATGGGGATATCCACATCGTCGACATCACCACCAAGTCGGAGCGGACCGTAGTGACCGGGACCTCGTCCACACCCTACATGGAGTGGACTCCGGGGGGAACGCACCTGCTCTACTGGAACCGCACCAAAGGCGACCTTCACATCTGTGATGTCTCGAGCGGGGAGTCTCGGCCTCTGGGATGGGTCCCGGCGGGCCATGAGATCGCCGGCATCACCTGCTCCCAGGATGGCCGCACGCTGCTCGTGTCCCTGGGGCCCTTCGGGGGCAGGAAGGACCTGTGGCTGCTGCGCCTCTCAGGGAGCGGCGACAGGATCACGATCACGGACTCCTATCCGATCTCCTACACGGCGACCGAGGACATCCAGTGTGCGCTGTCGCCGGATGGGACCAGTGTGGCCTTCACCGTGTCCGAACACCAACGGCATCTCTGGCAGTATCCGCTCGACCCCCGGACCGGCCTGATCAGCGGCGAGGGGAAGCAGCTGACGCACGAGAGTCGCAACAACTACTACCCCAGCCTCTCTCCCGATCAGACCCAGCTGGTGTGGACGGCCCATATCACGGAAAAGGGGGCTCTGTGCCTCCTGGATCTGGAGTCGGGGGAGGAGTCTAAGGTGACACCCGACTGGGATGACACCGCCCGTGAGGTCGGGGGGAGCTTCGGCCCGGACGGCCAGCTGTGTTATGCATCGACGCTCACCGGATCGTATCAGGTCTATCGGCTCCCCAATCCAGGGGGAGTGGGATTGCCTTTGACAGAGACGCAGGGATCTACACGCGACACCATGACTGCCTGGTCGCCCGATGGGAAGCGCATCATTTTCTATTCCAACCGGTCGGGAAACTGGGACATCTGGACCGTGGCCCTGAATGACCAGAACTCCCGGCGTATGCTCACGGAATGGGGGTCCAATGAGATATATCCCTCGTGGTCGCCGGACAGCAGCACGATCGCTTTCTGGACCGACCGCGACGGGAACGGCGACATCTGGATCATGAATGCCGATGGCAGCAACCCGCGCCCTTTTGTCAGCCACTTGGCCGTGGAAGGGTGGTCTGCTTGGTCACCGGACAGCCGTCGGTTCTACTTCACCTCCAACCGGAGTGGGGCCTTCAATGTATGGATGCGTGCGACCGGGGAAGACGAAGTGCTGCCGGTGACGATGTTCCCGGGGCAGCCGGTAGGGCTGCCGGAATCGGAGCTCTTCACCAAGTTCGCAGTCACGGATTCGTTCCTTGTGGTCCCTTTGCAGACGCGCACCGGGAACATCTACATCCTGGAGAACCTGCGGTAGGCCGGAGGCCGGAACCCGGAATCTGGAACTCGCAACCCGCGATAAGCAATAAGCCGATTTTCCCCTCACACTCGGCAAACACATGCTTTTCCCCATAAAGGCGCCGTTTTTCCCCTAAAAGTATCGTTCTAAGCCAAAATAATGGCCTTTTAATGAGGCTATCTTCTTTATTTGATGTGATTTTCCAAGGTCCGTCCCCGAAATAGAAATATCAATTTTATAGGGGAGTTGGCGACAAAAGGGACGAATAGGTACGAAATCGACGGCTAAGGAATACTCCATGGAGAGGACTGTAATGGATGAGGGGAAATCCCAGCAACAGCTCGTAAAGGAACTGTCTCATCTCAGGGAAAAAGAAAAGTCCCTGGAGGAGGCCGAGCAAAAGCATCTGAAGGCAGAGGGCGAGCTCCACAGGGTCAACCGGGCGCTTGAAACCGTGAGCGCCTGCCACAAGGTGCTGGTCCAGTCCAAAGACAAGGCCGAGCTGTTCCAGGAGATCTGCCGGGTGATCGTGGATGTAGGCGGCTACGGCATGGCCTGGGCCGGCATCACGCGCCAGGACCGCAACAAGAGCATCCAGGCACTGGGGGCCGCCGGTATCGATATAAATTATTTGGATTCCATCAAGACATCATGGGCTGAGAGCCGCAACGGCATGTGCCCGGCCGGAAAGGCTATCATCGAGGGCAAGCCCTTTGTGGTCAAAAACATCCTGAGCCAAGAAGATGTGATGCCCTGGAGGGGCGAGGCCCTGAAGTACGGATTTGCCTCGGTAGCGGCCCTGCCGCTCTTCAGCAAGTCGGGCACTTTCGGTGCGCTGTCCATATATTCGAGCGAGCCCGAGATTTTCAACGACGACGAACTCGCGCTTCTGATGGAGGTGGCGGACAACTT
>JAUWTO010000059.1 GCA_030614685.1 Candidatus Aminicenantota bacterium | reverse complement strand
GGTGACACGCTTCGTGACGGAAGGACTGCCAGGCTGATCCGTTCGCAGTTCCCTGCTGTTTCAGACTGTGGACAGAATCATGGTATCGGGAGAACATCTGAAATTTTGGACGGCATCAACCACGTCATGTAATATTGATTTAATGACGGATTTTCTTTACATTAAAGCGTAGACACTGAATCGGAGACCGAAGGCAAACACCGGCATGAGAATCAAAACTGCGCTCCTGCTTTTCATCTTCCTCCTGGGAATGGGAGTGAGAGGACGAGCGGAGATCGCCTACCCTTGGAAAAACGTGTTTATCGGGGCCTTGGATGCCTCGAGCTGGGCGGGCCTGGTCCTGGCCCCTCACCCGAATACGAGCTTCGCCTTCAAGATCCGCATCAACAGGGGAACGGAAGCTGCAGAGGGGATCGATTTCTACTACCTGGTATCCGAAGTGGGCCCGCATTCTCCGGACGGGCGTTACGCGCGGGTCAAATTTGACCTGAGCCTTCCATTCGGACAGGGAGAAGACACTCCTGTTCTGAAAAAACCTTCGTCCAAATCCACGACCATGACATTGGAATGGTCACGCCAGAACGAGGACACCGTGATCGGCCGGATACTGGCTCCCAAGGATATCCAGGTTCAGCTTATCCATTATTTTCCTTGGGAGGCCCGGGGACGGTATCGGCTTCGGGAGGACGGCCAATTGGAGGGCGAGGGCCTGGCACCCCAAAAATTCCATTATCTCTTCTGGACTGGGCGGCCCGGGACCTTGGAGGGTGAGGGGGAGGGGAGCGAGGTCGTGCTTTCCTATCCCATAGAAAAAAACAGGGCGATTTACTTTGCGGCAGGTGTCGGGGAGGACCCAGAAGTGCTGAGCAACCGGATCTACCGCTACAAAAACGCAAAAACGATCCAGTCATTCCTGGCGGAAGAAGCCAAAATATATAATCAAAAACGTGTCCGGGCCCTCGGCGCACACAGAGGATTGGCTGCTGCCGTGACAAATAACCTGTTCTGGGGGTCGCTCTACCAGCCCGAGAGGCACCGATTCTACACACCTTCGGGACGGAACCGCCTTTCAGAGACACCAGGGAGTGATTCCCCCCATTGGACGACCTTTTCCGGAGATTCATTTTTCAATGCCCTGGTCCTTTCCCTGGAAAGCACCAAACATGCCAAGGACATGCTCAAGGTCGTGCTGGAGACCCAGTACCCCAACGGGAACATCCCTCACTGGAGGGCAGGCGAAGAAGGGAGTCCGGATCGATCTCAGCCACCCATCGGTGCGTACGTCGTCCTCAAGCTCTTTCAGAAAACCGGGGATGAAGAACTGCTGCATTTTGCCTATCCCTATCTGATCCGATGGCATGCGTTCTGGACCGCTACCAAGTCCAACGGGCTCATCCGTCGAGATGGGAACGGGGATGGGCTCCTGGAATGGGGTTCGGACAGTGAACTGGTCGTGGAGGATGATCCTCTCTGGATGGAAAGCGACACAGGCAAAAATAGAGCCAGGATGGAGTCGGGGATGCCGGACCTTCCCAACTGGGAAGAGGCCGGATTTGACAGGCTGACCGGCACCATGACCATGAACTGCCTGGACCTCAACTGCCTGTTCGCCCTGGATGCGTGGTGCTTGGCACAAATGGCGAGCGTACTGAATTATCCGAAAGACAGCAGCGAGTACTTGTCCGAATACGAGGCCATGAAGCAGCTGATCAACGATAATTTTTGGGACAGCCAGCGGGGACTCTACTTTGACCGTCACTGGGACGGCCGCGTCTCCCGGAAGATGTCGGTGACCAGCTTCTACCCCCTCTTGGCTCGCATTCCTGATGCCGAGAGGGCGAGGCAGATGCGGGCGCACCTCCTAGACAGTTCTGAATTCTGGGGAGACTATGTCATCCCCAGTGTCTCTCGCAGCTCTGAAAGCTACCAGGAACAGCTGGCGTGGCGGGGGGCCGTGTGGCCGAGCGCGAACTACTTGATCTACCAGGGTTTAAAAGCCCAAGGCATGGATGTGGAAGCTCAGGAATTTGCCAGAAAAAGCGCTGACCTGTTTCTGCTGACATGGAAAAATTTCCAGATCTGTCCCCAGAACTATGATTCTCGTACCGGCGGGGCGACAGGCCACCGGTACCAAAGCTGGGGACCGTTGATGGCCTTGATCGCGCTCGAGGAGTTGATCGATATCACGCCCTGGGAAGGATTCCGATTCGGAGTCCTGCAACCGGACCGGGCCGGCGAGGTCCGGCGTATAGCAATCCAGGGACGGCATTATGATGTCAGAGTGTCTTCCGGAGAAGTCAGGCTGAAAGAAGAGGGGAGAGAGATCGTTAGGAGCAAAGGGGGGATGGTGTTCCGCCGTTTTCTCTATAATGAGCAGCTCGTGTCGTTCGACGTGATGACTCTGGCTAAACGGATGGTCAGGATCCGGTTCTTGACGGAAGGAAAGTACCAGTACTTCCTGGATGACCAGGTCAAAAAGATCTTTAATGGGGATTCCGTGGATATTGAAGTGCCGGAAGGCGGGCATACGGTCTTGATCATGCTCGTGGAAAAGGCTCGATAGCACGGTCCAAGAATATCGCATAAATGCGGGACGCAGGATCATGGACATTTTAATCGCGGGGAAGCGGGTTGAATCCATTCGCAATTTGCAGCAGGAACTCGCCAGTCTGGGGCATTCCGCGGTGATGACCGGCCCCGGTTCTGAAGTACTGGACCAGCTGAAGGACAGTCCCGGCGTCCAGCTGGTCATCCTGGAATGCAATGCGGATCTGTCGCCCTGCATGGAATTGAGCCGCCGTATAAAATCCTCTGATTGGAAGCGCTACGTCTACGTGATCCTGATACTGGACGGCCGTCCCGGTGAAGACGGGCCCAGATTGATCGATAACGGGATCGATGACTGCCTGATCCGTCCCTATGGCAGACGCGAGCTCAATGGGCGCCTCCTTACCGGTATGCGGATCATTCGGTTGAATGAGAAGCTCCGGGACGCGAGGGAGGTCAGCCAGATCGATCTGAGGTCAGGGCGGGAGGCCCAGGAAAGCATGCTCCCCGTACATTTCCCGGACATCCCGCAGCTGGAGATCGCTGCGCGTTTCATCCCCAGTGCCTATGTGTCGGGAGATCTCTATGACATCTTTCGCTTGGACGAATCCAACCTGGGGCTGTACAGCGTCGACGTGTCCGGTCATGGGGTGGCCGCTGCACTGTTCAGTGTGGGACTCAGCCAGAGGTTCACCATCCAGCTCCAGCCTGGGGCTTTGTTGAAGGTTCCGATCGATCATCCTCCCTACTACCGGATCAATCCTCCAGATGTCGTCCTGGACACGCTGGACCAAGACGACATGCTGGGGAAATACGGACGCTTTTTCACCATGGTGTATGCCGTTGTCAATCTGGATTCCGGGATGGTGTCTTTCTGCCGAGCCGGGCACAACCTTCCCCTTGTCATTCATTCCGATGGGACAGCGGCTTACATCGATGGCGGCGGGCCGCCGTTGGGCTTGGGGATCGCAACCGATGCCAGAGACCGGCAGGAGGTCGAACTTCGGCCGGGAGATGCCTTTATCCTGTTTTCCGACGGGATCAACGAGACTTTTTCCCGCAGCGGGAAAAATGGTTACGGACTCAATCGGGTCAAGTGTATCCTGAGTGAAAATCACGAAAAATCCCTGGAGGACTCATTCGATGCCCTGCTCGCGGATGCGAAGGCCTATCAGGGTCGGGCCGAGTTTGCCGATGATATCTCCATCATCGGATTCCGATGGAGGCAAGATTGAATCATGGATGAATTCTATCTCCGCTTCCCCGCCAGGATCGAGTACCTTCATCTGGCTGCGGCCCTCTGCCGGGAGCTGTGCAGCAAGGTCCGCACGAGAGGGATGATGAACGAGTTTGTGGAGGATATCGAGCTGTGTATCAGCGAGGCGTGCACCAACGCCATCAAATATGGCAGCGGCGGCGATGCCATCTCCGTATGCTTCCGCCTGTCACCGGATCAGGTGATCATTCAGGTAGGGGATCGGGGCGAGGGCTTCGAGCTGGACAAGATCCCGGTCCCGGATCTGGAAAAGCACCCGGAACGGGGCTATGGATTGTACATCATTAAAGCCAAGATGGATGCTGTCAGGTATGTTCGAAGCAGGGAAGGGAATTATTTGGAAATGACCAAGTATTTTAATGTCCCATTCAAAAATAGGAGTTCTTGATGGAGATCACACAGAAAAAAGTAGGCCAGGTGTGCGTCGTGACCCCGCACGTCAGTAAGATCGATGCCAGTGTGGCCGTGGATTTCAAAAAACAGCTGGAGGCCCTGGTTGAAACAGGGGAAAACCGCCTGGTATTGAACCTGGAAGAGGTCGATTTTATCGACAGTTCAGGGCTGGGGGCTTTGGTGTCTGTCTTCAAAAGCACCGAGCCCGATGGCACGATCAAGTTGTTCGCAGTCAAGGATGGGGTTCGTTCGATCTTAGAGCTCACGCGCCTGGACCACGTGTTTGCCATCCACATATCCGAGGAGGGCGCGGTGGAGAGCATGCGATGAGCCATATCGTCGAAAATCCGGATAAAGTGCGTCGCGCCGAGATCGTGGTCGGGATTCCCTCCTATAAAGAGGCGGACTCCATTGGCCATGTCACGAGCCAGGTGGATGCCGGCCTGAAAAAATATTTCGGTCGCAAAGACTGCGTGATCATCAACGTCGACAACGACTCTCCTGACGACACCCGTGGGGCATTTCTCAAGGCCGAGACACGGATGCCCAAGCTGTACATCTCCACACCCAAGGGTGTCAGGGGCAAGGGCCGAAACATCCGAAATCTGTTAGAGGCCGGAGTGGAGCTCGGTGCCAAGGCCATCGCCATGGTGGATGCGGACCTTACCAGCATAACCCCGGCCTGGATACAATACCTGGTGGAGCCCATCTACATGGATCATGACTATGTGATTCCGATCTATGTGCGCCACAAATACGATGGGACCATCACCAACAACATCGCCTATCCTCTTACACGCGTACTCTACGGGATGCGGACGCGTCAGCCCATTGCAGGAGATTTCGGATTTTCGGGCAAGCTGGCCCGCGCGTATCTCACGGAAAAAACCTGGGACGAAAACGTGTCGGAGTTCGGCATCGATATCTGGATGACCACTATCGCCATCTCGCGCGGCTTCAATGTCTGCCAGACATTCATGGGAGCTCCCAAGTCCCACCGCGCGAAGGATCCGGGAGCGCACCTGGGGCCCATGTTCTTTCAGGTCGTCGGGACAGTCTTTAGCCTGGCTGTGGATTTCGAGTACCTATGGAAATATTCTTCGGAAAGCCTTCCCACCAACATCTTCGGATTCGGCCTGGGTGTGACCGATGAGCCAGAGCCGGTGACCGTGGACAGGGATCGGCTGCTGAAGAGCTTTATCGATGGGCTGATCAAGTACTGGAAGATCTGGGCCAAGGTGATCGCTCCCTTGAACCTGGACGATCTCAACCACCTGCAGAAGATGTCAGCGGACAAGATCCGCGTCCCGGCCGACCTCTGGGCCAGGATCCTGTTCGATTATGTGGTGGCCTATCGGGATAGCCTGGCGGATCGGACGGTGCTCCTGAATTCGCTGATCCCGATCTATTATATCCGGACATTGGCGTTTGTGAACGACACGAAGGACATGCACACCAAGGAAGCTGAGGATTTCCTGGAGGATGAGTGCCGGATCATGGAAGATGAGATCTACTATCTGATCGCCAAATGGAACCAGACCCCACGCCAGGACGGGATCCCGTCCATCGCCCAGTATCTGGCGGAATGATCGCGGGAACCGGACTCCACGCCGGGGCAGTTCAGGTGGCTACCGGTTCCAATCCTTGTTGGCCAGATAGGCCTGTTTGAGGGTGTCGCCGCGGACTCCCTGACGCAGCGCTTCGAGGGCCAGGAGCTCATCCGGGGGAACATTGCCCAGGTTGACATTGGTCCCGCAGCGCATGATCAGCGCCTGCTGCTGGTTCTTGATCGGCGCCTCCCACATGATCCGGTCCAGATCGTCGACTCCGGCGATGATACCCTCCATGTCGTCCTGTTTGATTTTTCCGTCCTTATCGAAGATCCCGACCCCCTTGCCCGCTTCCCTGGCTTCGATGATCACCATGAAGGAGCCTGAGGCCGCATCTTCGCGAATGAGGCGATGCGTTTCTTCCAGGGGAAGCGCCTCTGTCGGATCTTTCTTTCCCACTTCGGTAAAAACCTTGAATCCGGATTCCAGCGCCTTCTCGATGGTCGCCTTCCGGGTCTCGAGGTCCATCTCGATGGTCCCGTCCGAAATTTCAATGGCTGAAAATTCCAACTCCTTGGCCCGGCTCAGGTATGCCTCGAGCCGGCCCTGCCAGACGGCCACCTCACAAAAGGTCCCGCCGGGCATGACATCGATTCCCGCTTGGTTCAGCATCCGGTTTTTCTCCCTGAGCAGATCCCCTGAGTAGAACGCGGAAGTTCCGAAGGTCAACTTGACCACATCGATGTATTCACCCGCGATTTGGATGAGATCCTGCAGCCTATTAGGGCCCATATGTTTGTCGATCACCATTGTGAGTCCGTTGCTGCGGGGTTTTCCGGAGCGTCCCTCAACGGGCATGGTGACAACTCCTTCCCAAGCTTTGCTCATGTTCTGTCTCCTTGTGTGGTTTGTGTCAGGATATCTCCCCAGCAGTGCTGTGGATCGGAGAGGACCGAGGCGATCATCCGGATCCTGGGATTTTGAACGAATTTTCTTATATCATCCAGCCGCCGTTGGGTGGCGGATTCATTGTCGAACCCGGGGACTCCGATCGTGTCGTACAGGACGAAGGACTCCGCCGGCTTTTCTGAGATGTTGTCGAACAGCTGTTTGGCCGCCATTTCTATGTCAAGTATCTGGTTCAGGAGGAACTCTCCGCGCCCCCTCTCGATGTGAGGGAACAACAGTATGATGGATTCAGGGTCCTGAATGAGCTCATCCGTCCAACGATAGGGAGTGAGGTCGAGGGCCACTTTTTCCTGCCAGACCCTGTCAGCAGGGGGGAGGGGGATGTCCGGCAAAAACTCGGGGAAATCATGTTTGAGAGTACCGAGTCGGATGTTGTCGACCAGAGATCCCATGTGCCAGAGGGACGCATCGTTTTTAAGTTCCAGATGAACGGTCTCGGTCGAGAATAGACGCAGGCCCTGCGCCAGCCCGCTGAGCAGGTAAACGGTCTTCCCGCTCCCGGCTCCGCCTGCGATCACGAACAGGACGCGCTCCTGCGGAGAATACAAGGCACAGGCGTGAAGATTGTAAATATGATGGCGGACTTCCAGGAGGTGGAGCGCAAATCGGTAGAGAAGACCCTGATTGCCCCAGAGAGAATATCTCGCATCCGAGGCTCTCCCGGCCAGCTCGAGGATGGGCCCTCTCAGGGTGACGGTGTCCTCGGTGAAACTGCAGCGGGGAGGCTCGTCCGCCTCCTCGATGTGGATGTATCCATCCAATCCCTCGGCATAGGGGAGCGGTTCGATTCGCAGAAAGTCTGTGAGCAGGGATTTGACCTCGATTTTGCCCGGAAAATCGGGGATGTGGGCCGGATGGTTGCTTACGATCCCCACCCGCAGAGGGCCGATCTGGACTGCCGAGGTGTGCTGCATTTTATTCATCTTTGAAGAGCCCCTCATCATACACCTTTCCTTCCGAAACGTACACCTTATTCGGGGCCCCCGGCGAGCTCTATTCTGCTCCTGGCCCGGGAGGCTTACGGGCCGTGTGGAGGGCAGCGATATGGAAGAGAAAGGGCCGGCAGTCGACTTGGCGGAAACCGGCTTGGCTCAGAAGAGAGGAGAGCTCCCCGGCTGTGTAAAAGCGGGGCACTGTGTGGGCCAGGTATTTGTATCCCGCCGATGAGCCGGACAGGCGGCTGCCTAATGGCTGGACAAAGGCTCGCACATAGGTATGGAAGAGGGAACGGAGAGGACGCAGGCGAGGCTGGCTTGTCTCTAAATGGACGAAGATGCCTCCCGGCTTGAGCACCCGATGAAACTCTCGAAAAAAATCTACGAGGACCTCCGGACCGGAGACGAGGTTACGTGTGGCAAAAGAGATGGTGAGCATGTCGAAGGTATCCGTGGGAAATGGGAGGCTCCTGACATCGGAGAGGACAAACTCAGCCTCAGAAGCATAGGTTTTGTCTGCGGCCACGCGGAGCATGGGGAGGCTGAAATCGGCACCTATGATCTGCGTTCCGGCTGGGACTTTGCGGGAGATCTCGACGGCCATGTCTCCGGTCCCGCAGCAGACATCCAATACCCGCTTCGGCGGTAGATCCAACGCAGCACGGGCTGCGATCTTGCGCCAGAAGATATCCAGACCCAGGGTCATGACGTGATTGATAAGGTCGTACTGGGGGGCGACCTCCGTATAGATCTTCTGAACGCCTTTTTTCATGTCTAGCCGGTATTCCTTGTCAAAAACGCCAGTGTAAAACAATCCGGCCCTCGCCACAAGTCGCGGGAAGGGTGGATTCAAGCCTCAGTGCGGAGGGAAGAGAACCGAAGGATGGGGTGGGCGGAGACGAGGCCCCTTGTGTTCATACGCATGTCACTGTTCCTCCAGAACCATGACGGTGTAGCCTTCCTCCTGAAGCCGGCGGGCCAAAGACCGGGCGTCTGCCATGCTTTCAGCCTTGATCCGGACCCGATAATACGTCTGTCGTGAAGTCCGGAATCGGGATATGTAGGCCCCTGTGTACCGCTCCTTGAGGCTGTCCTGGAGGGCTGCGGCATTGGACTTGAGGGTGAAGGACCCTACCTGGACGGAAAACTTCTGGGCAGCGGGATCGGGCGACATCTCGGGCAGGACCTCGACCCTGACCTTTACCACTCCGGGCCCGAGCATGTCCAACTGCAGGGCAGCCGCATAGGAGAGGTCGATGATGCGGTCCTTGACGAAGGGGCCGCGGTCGTTGATGCGGACCGTGACCGAGCGCCCATTCAGGAGATTGGTAACCATGACGTGGGTCCCAAAGGGGAGGGTTCGGTGTGCAGCGGTCATGTCGTACATGTCATAGACCTCTTTGTTGGAAGTGGTCTTACCATGGAATCCGGGGCCATACCAGGAGGCCATCCCCTGTTCTTGATAGGCCGGCTCGCGCGGCTTCAGGGTCGTGCAACCCGTGAGGAGAAGGGCCGCGAACAGGAACACCGGGAGTGCCCAGCCTAGACCGGAGCAGTGTGTCCTCATGCTGCTCTCAGATCATTCATCGGGCTTGAGATCGGGGAGGAGTTGAGACTTGAGAAACTCAAACGCTTCCTGTGGATCCGAGCAGTATTTGAACAGCTTCAGGTCTTCGGGATTTATCGCCTGATGCTCTGCAAGAGCCTCCAGGTTCAGAACCTCTCGCCAGTATTCTTCGCCATAGAGGAGGACAGTGATGTCTCGCCGGTCGATTTTTTCCGTCTGAGTCAGGGTGAGGACCTCGAATATCTCGTCCAGGGTGCCGTATCCGCCGGGAAAGGCCACAATGGCGCGGGCCATGTACACGAGCCAGAATTTGCGCATAAAAAAATAATGGAATTCAAAAGCCAGTTCGGGTGAAATAAAGGGATTGGGGGCCTGTTCCATGGGGAGGGAGATGTTCATACCGATAGATTTTCCTCCGGCCCGGTCTGCTCCCCGATTGGCGGCCTCCATGATCCCGCCGCCGCCTCCTGTACAGATAACGAAGTTTTTCCCCTTGGGCTTGAGCTTGATCGCCCAGCGCGCCAGCAGGTAGGCCAGTTCCTCGGCTTCGTCATAGTAGCGGGCCAGCAGCGCGCTGCTGTTTTCCGGTGCGGCGCGGGCGGATCCGAAGAAAAGGACTGTGTTGTTGACCTTGTGTTTCCTCAATCGGGTAAGCGGTTCCATGTACTCGCTTAGGATACGGATGGTGCGGGCGTCATCGGACTTGAGAAAATCCAAGTTTTCATAGGCTTTCAACGGGCTGGGGGGTTTCTTCATAATCCTCCCATTGTAACCGGAAAGCGCCGCATTATACAGGGGAATTATGTGCCAAGGATTTTTTTGACTCGATGTGCCGGGTGTGCTATCAATAGACCCACACACGGAAAAAATCTGAAAAGAGCTAGCGATGCAAGGAAACAAAGCGATCGGAGGGATGGAAGCCCTGAGCCGGATGGACTACCCAGGGCGCGTGATCATTCTGGGAAAGGCCCCTGACGGAGATATTCCGTTCGTCGTGTACTGCATCACAGGCCGGTCTCCATCCAGCCAGGCCCGCAGAATTGTCTTTGAAGGGACACGCGCCATGGTCAAGCCTACGGATGCGGACGTGCTGGCAGAAGGGGATCCGGATCTCCTCCTCTATGCCGCCATCATGATCTCGCGGGGAATCGTCGTCAGCAACGGCCGCCAGACCTCATCAATCCGGCCGATCCTGGATCCCAACCTGGGGCCGATTGAGGTCCTGGCACAGGGCATGGAAGGGTGGGACTATGAGCCGGACCCACCCAATTGGACACCGAGGATCAGCGGGTGCATCCTGTCGCCCGATTACGCAGCCTTGGGCGTCGTTAAGAACGGCGGCGATGGTTCGAGCCTTAAGAACTACTTCGAATTTCCCCTGCAGTCGGGCCGGGCCAAGATGATCAGCACCTACACAGGCGAAAATGCGAATCCGCTCCCTTCGTTCCGGGGAGAGCCGCTGGATCTCAATCTCCGCGGAGTGACGGCCCAAAAGACCGCGGAAGCGGTTTACGAAGCTATGGCCCCCACAGACCCCAAGGATGATTTCCGAGTCGCGACTGCGTGTGTTTTTCTGCATGACCTGCAAACCGACGTGTTTGAGAAGGCGGTGATCAACCGGCATGATCTAGAACCGGGCTGAATGAGTGAAAGGAAAGGCAATGACGGATAAAATCGACAAAAATTCACGGTCGCAGTATCGAACCCATGTGGAGGAGGATTTTCCAGAAAACCTCAGCATCGGGGACGTCCGTTTTAGTAAAAAGCTGAGCATGCGGTATGGTGAAAATCCAGGCTACCCGGCCGCATTTTACCAGGAAGAAGGGGCCTCGGGGCCCAATATGGCGACTCTGGAAGTGCTCCAGCAGGGGAGCAAAGGCCTGGGTTACATCAATGTCGGAGACATGGACCTGGGCCAGAGGCTGACCCGTAAGCTCACCGCGATCTTTCCGGAGGAAAGGGTGTGTGCCCTCATCAATCATGAAATGCCCAGCGGTGTGGCTATGGGAGGGGATCCTCAGGAAGTTTTCATCAAGGCATGGGGCTGTGACCCTCTCTCTAACTTCGGGAGCGTTGACGTCTTCAACTACACCGTGACCCGGGAACTGGCCGATGCGATCGTGGAGAAGGGCCGGAACGTCGAGGTGGTGTATGCTCCGGACTATACTCCGGAAGCTCTGGAAGTGCTGGCAGGGCGCAAACCCCTGCGTGTGGTCCGGATGGGAGGCTCCCTGGATTTTCCCTCCAGCGACCAGGACATCGAGATCAAGCGCGTAGCCGGAGGGCTCCTGGTCCAGAAGCGGTTCGATTCGCGCATCAGGTCCGCCAAGGATGTCGAGGTGGTCTCGCAACGGGAGGCGACTCCTGAGGAACTTGCCGCGGCTGTGTTCAACTGGACGGTAGCCTGTTTTACCCGATCCAACGCCATCATCATCGGGTCCCGGGACAAGGTGCACGGCATCGGCTCGGGACAGCGCAGCCGGATCGATGCAGCCGAGGACGCCGTGAAGTTTTCCCAACGAGGCTACGGGTCGAATGGGTGCGTCATGGCATCGGATGCCTTCATGCCCTTCCCCGATGTCGTTGAGCTGGCCGCGGCTAACGGCATCACCGCCCTCATCTATCCCCTGGGCGCCATCCGCGACAACGAGATCATTGCCCGGGCTGACGAACTGAACCTTGCCATGATCGCCACCCGCAGCCCCGGCGAATCCGCCAGCGAACGCTGCTTCCTGCACCGCTGAGAAGGCTCGAGTCCACCCTGTATCCGACCGGTCTGGCCCCTTCCGGGACAGTGCGCAAACTCAGGCTCCGGATAATTCGGGAATAATCGGCCGGAAGCTTGACTTTCAAGGCCACGGGGATATAATACTTCTCTTTATTTATTACCATAATCTCATCTATTATAAGGAGGGTGGTTCGAATAAGCAGACTATACGGCCACCTGCAAAGGAGTACTAAAATGAGTGATCAGGTCACAGTGGAAGAGCTTCTGAAAAAAGCGGAGCAGCCTTCCAAGGACGCCTTACGTCTTCATCCCTTTTATCGCGGAAAGATCGAGGTCCTTCCAAAATGCCGGATCCGGGATTTCAATGACTTCGCCATCTGGTATACTCCCGGAGTGGCGGCCCCCTGCAGGGAGATCCATGAGGACATCGACAAAGCTTACGACCACACCAACAAGGGCAATTTTGTAGCGGTCATCTCCGATGGGACCCGCGTTCTGGGACTGGGAGACATCGGCCCCGAGGCCGGACTCCCGGTTATGGAAGGGAAGGCCCTGTTGTACAAGTATCTGGGGGGAGTGGACGCTTTCCCAATAATGCTCGACACCAAAGATCCGGACGAGATCATCCGCACAGTCAAGCTGCTCCAGCCCACCTTCGGCGGTATCAACCTCGAAGACATATCCCATCCCAAGTGCTTCCGCATCCTGGACACCCTGAGAGAGGAATGCCGCATTCCCGTCTGGCATGACGACCAGCAGGGCACGGCGTGCG
>JAUWTO010000159.1 GCA_030614685.1 Candidatus Aminicenantota bacterium | reverse complement strand
GCCGCTGTCGTATAGGGCCCGAATCCCGGGAGCGAGATCAGGGTGTCGTGGTCTTTGGGGATATTGCCCCCGTGTTGTTGTAGGATGATCCGGGCAGCGCTGTGGAGGTTTCGCGCCCTCTGGTAGTAACCCAGGCCCTGCCACTCCTTGAGGACCATTTGCAGGTCGGCCCGGGCCAGCACTTCGACCCCCGGAAACCGTTCGATCCACCGCTCATAGTAGGGGACGACCGCCGGGACCGTGGTCTGCTGGAGCATGACCTCGGAAATCCAGATGCGATAGGGATCCCGGGTTGCCCTCCAGGGAAGTTCACGCCTGTGCGCCCGGTACCAGCGCATCAGCCGCTGCCTGAAGACAATCGGATCCTGAGACTGCTTGTTCATGCCAAATTTCGACATCGCCCCTATATTTATACAGATTCTTTGCCCTGTGGCAAACATCCATCACATGTGAAAGCATTTTCGATCCCATGGTCTTGGCTGAAAATATCTGAACACCTTGAATAAATAATCGTATATAATGGTAATTCCGATAGAGACTATATGAAATGAGGTACAACATGCGAAAAATCACAGGTATTGCACTTTGCTTGCTTCTGGTCCTGGGAATCTGGGGTTCCATCGAGGCACAGAAGGTCAAGACGGTCGACGGCGTCAAGATCATCGAAAACGGCAAGAAACCCAAGCCCCCCAAGGGTGTCCCCACCAAGTTCTCGCTCAAGGTGGAGGCGACCATAGGATATGATGACGATCCCGATAAATCCCTGGCCGAGGTCGGCTTTTTTGTGGTGGCGGACAACGGCAGGATCTATACCACCGACGTCAAGGATCGCAAGGTCAAGGTCTTTGATGTAGATGGGAACTATGTGGGCCAGATCGGGCGAGAGGGGCAGGGTCCCGGGGAACTGGGCATTCCCTCGGTCATCCAGCTCACGCCTGATAACGAGCTCATGATAGAGGACGCCACCAATCAGCGGGTCTCGTTCTTTACGCTCGACGGAGAGTTTGTCAAGGAAATGAGCCTGGCCAAGTCCGGAGCCTTAGGCTTGACCACCCTGATGTTGGATAAGAAGGGCAACTTTGCCGGCCGCCAGATCGGGCTGGAAGAGCAGCAGATGTACATGGAGCTGAAGAAGTTCGACCAGGAACTCAATCCCTTGTTCTCGATCGCCAAGACCGAGTTCGCGATCCCCAATCCTGCCGCCGGGACTAAGATGGACATCATGGAGTTTATCCAGGTCTACATGTTCGATTCCGCGGGCAACCTGATGTACGGCGTGAACAAGGACTACGAGATCCAGAAATACGATGCCGAGGGCAAGCTTTTTCTCTCCATCCAGAAGGACTACAAGCCGGTCAAGGTCACCAAGGAGGACATCGCAGAATTCGAGGAACGCATGGCCGCTTTCAGCGGCATGGCCCAGGGTGTCAACCTGATGGATCTGTTCAATTTTCCGGATATCTTTCCGCCTTACCAGGGATTCTTCCTTGACTCCCGGGACAACATCTATGTTCGAACCTGGGAAAAGGGCGAGGGCGAGGACGAGTACTGGACCGATGTCTTTGACAAAGACGGCATATTCTTCGCCCGTTTCGTGCACAAGTCCGAGCTCCGCATCGTAGACGGGGACCGTGCCTTCGGCATCGAGGAAAACGAGGATGGATTCCGGCTCATCAAGCGCTACAGCGTGACCTGGTCTAAATAGTCTGGATTTTGCCCGCCGGGAAGACGGGGGCTCTACGTAGAATTTGTCGGTTTGGCGGGCCTGTTGGCTTTCTGTCTCTCCAGGTCCTCAGAAGCCAGCAGAACCAGCTCATCGATGCGGTCGGGGCCAACAGCCACTAGGCCTATGGACACAGTGTAGGGAATGCCCTTCCCGCGCATGTTCTGCTGTTTGATGTCTCCCAGGATCCTCCCACGCACCACCTCCGCCTCATTTTCTTGAGTGTGAGGGAGCATGATAGCGAACCGGCCGCCGCTGAAGCGCGCGATAATGTCGATCCGCCGCGCATTGCTCCGCATCCGCCGGGTAAGATCCTTGAGCACTTCACCCCCTGCGGAATACTCCTGTACGCTGTTGATCTCCCCGAGGCCGTCGATGTCCAGGAGAAGCATGGCCACCTGGTGGCCGTAGCGACTGCATCGCTCCGACTCCTTGGCCAGGTGAATGTCGAAGCTGCGCCGATTAAAAACACCCGTCAGGGGATCCATGTTGACCATGTCCCTAAGGGCGCTCAAATAGTAGACCTTTTCTATGGTTACGGCTGCGAAATCCGTGATGCTGGTCAGGGTCTCGATGTCCTTGTCCGTGTATACGGTTTCGTCCTTGCGGTTGATCAGATACACGACGCCGACGATGTTTTCATCGATGACAAGGGGTGATGCCAGGACGCTCTGCACCGTGTACCCGAGCAGGGCGGTGATCTTTCGGGAGATCTGTTCGTCAAGGGACGTATCCCATGAGGCCGTCGCTTTTCTGTGTTCCAGGACCCAGCCGGGGATGCCCTGATCCTTGGGGATCCTCTGGTCCCCCAGCTTTTCCGCGTTCTTCCCGGCCACCAACTTGAAAAAGAGCTCGTCCGTATCCCTGTCAAGGAGCATCAGGACCCAGGTCATGGGGGAAAACCTGTCTCCGATCTCTTCCATGACCTGTATCATCGACTGGTTTATGGCCTTGGATGCGGCGATACCGATCCCGATGTCGGCAAAAACCGACAACCGCACCACATCGTCCAGGTTTTCGGTCTCGTATTTGGCAGTCATGAGTCTAAGATGGCCTCCAGCATATGAAAGCGCTCGAAAGGCGGCATGAACAAAACGCCGTTACATAAGGGCCGCAGCTCCCGGATGATCTCGCGGGCAATGCGGATGCCCTCTTCCTCGCCTTCTGAACCCTCGGTGGATTCCATGCGCTTCAGATACTCCTCGGGAATGGTTATCCCCGGGACCTCATAGTGAATGTATTCGGAGTTGCGGCCCGAGATAAGCGGCATGATGCTCAGGATGACGGGGAGGCCCGCTTCCTGCAGTGCCTCCAGCGTGCGTGCGCTCTGGGCGATGTGGAAGACCGGCTGCGTTATCACGAAGTGAGCCCCCTTGTCTGCCTTGTTCTGCGCGGCGGCCAGCTCTTTCTCGGTATCTTTACCGATGCCCAGGCCCATTCCGATCAGGAAGCCCGTCTGTCGGCCCAGCGGGTTGCCCAGGGGATCGACCCCCCGGTTGAGCGACGAGAGCATGCTCACAAGGCCTTCTGAAGTCAGGTCATAGACTCCTGTGGCAAAGGGGTAATCCCCGATGGAGGGCGGGTCTCCCCCCAGGGCCAGGAAGTTGTCCAGACCCAGGGCGGCGGCACCCAGGAGGTCGGACTGGATGCCCAAGATGTTCCGGTCCCGGCAGGTGTAGTGCACGATGACCTCAAGCCCCAGGCTGTCCTTGAGGAGCTTCCCGGCCGAGATGGGAGACATGCGGGGCCGGGCCATGGGGCTGTCAGACACATTGATCATGTTGATGAAGGGCGTGTACGGCTCGAGCTTCTTAATCAGCTTCTCGAGATTGGCATCCCGCGGCGGGTCCACCTCCAGGGCCAGGACCGAGCGCTCGGCCAGGAGGTCGGCAAGCGGCGAGGTGATGCACTCCTCACGGTGTTCCTCCTTGTACCTTGATACGGCGATGGAGCGCAGCTTGCGCTTTCCGGGCTTGCAGCCCCCGAGGGCCTTTGCCAAAGCCTGTGTGTGCTCGGGGGTCGTACCGCAGCACCCACCAACGATCTTGACTCCTGCCGCCAGGAACTTGCTTCCGTAGCGGGCATAGTATTCCGGGTTGGAGGGGTAGTAGAACCGGCCCTGTACAAACTGAGAAAGGCCTGCATTGGGCTGGGCGGCCAGTTCCTTGGTTGAGACCGAGCCCATCTTTCGGATCACCTCCAGGACACTCTGGGGACCGGTGCCGCAGTTGGAGCCAATGACATCTGCGTCGGTCTTGTCCAGACGGGTGGCGATCTCATAGGGGTTGCGCCCGTAGAGCGTGAACCCGCCGTCATTGGGGAACGACATGCTGGCTATGACAAAGAGGTCCTTGTCGAGCTCTTTTACGGTCTCGATGCCGGCCAGGAGGGCCTCCAGGTCAGCAAAGGACTCGAATAGGATGAGGTCGGCTCCGCCTTCGATCAGGGCCTCAGCCTGCTCCCGGATGTAGTCTGCGATCTGGGGCAGGTCCAGGGACTTTTCCCGGTCCAGAGGACGGGAGATGGGGCCGATGGAGCCGGCCACAAAGGCTTCCCTGTCCTTTATCACCTGCTTGGCCAGGCGGGCGCCGTAGTAGTTGATCTCCCGGGTTTTGTCTCCCAGGTCGAAATACTCCGATAGTATGGACCGGTTGGCGCCGAAGGTGTTGGTGGTTAAGACCTGGGCCCCGGCCTCCAGGTATTCGCGGTGGATCTCGAGGACTACATCGGGTATCGAAATGTTGAGCTCGTCGTAGCAGTGCCCCTTGGGGATGCCCTTGGCATAGGTCTGGGTGCCGATGGCCCCGTCAAAGACGATGCAGTCGGATGCCTCAAAGAATTCCCGGAAGGTGCTCATTCTTCGTCTCCCAGGAGCTTTTTGACCTGGCGCACGGCGTCCATGGCATCCTTACCAAAAGCATCGGCACCGATCTCTTCAGCGTAGCTGGCCGAGACCGCGGCCCCTCCCACCATGACTTTGACTTCAGGCGCTTTCTCGTTCCTGAGGTCGATAACGGTTTGCATCTCGTCCAGGGTGGTGGTCATGAGGGACGAGAGGCCGATGACCGCCGCATCCTGCTTCTGGGCCGCATCGATTATGGTCTGGGCATCGGCGTTTTTCCCCAGGTCTATGACGTCGAATCCCGAGTTTCGCAGCACCAGATGCACGATGTTCTTTCCGATGTCGTGGAGGTCGCCCTTGACCGTGGCCAGGACGATCCGGACCTTTTGGGCGGCCTGATCCTCCAGGTCATAGGAATCCTCCAGCACCCCCGAAGCCGTCTCCATGGCCTCGGCGGCCAGGATGAGCTGAGGCAAAAAGTAGATGTTCCTCTCATACAGGTCCCCGGCCTGCTTAAGGGCAGGGGAGAGGATGGTCTGAAGAATAGAAAAACCGTCCTTTCCCTGCGATACAAGCTCCCGCACCAGGGATTCGACCGCTGCTTTTTCCCCTTCCAGTATGGCCTGGTAGAGCGCTTCCTCTGTGTTTTTAGGCTGTGGTCCCGGTGCCGCCTCAGACTCTTCCGGGACCTCTGCGTATCGTTCCAGATACTGCTTGAGCCCCGGGTCTCTCT
>JAUWTO010000281.1 GCA_030614685.1 Candidatus Aminicenantota bacterium | reverse complement strand
GGTCAATGATATCTGGTGCAGGGCCTTCGGCCATGCCCTGGCTGCCGACCTCTCTCAGGCTACATCCTATGAAGTGGTTCCCGGCGAACAGATGTTCATGGTCCTTAAAAGGCTGAATATGCAGGAGCTGAGCAGCAAAGAACACACCACAGCAGACCTCCAGAAGATCGCACGCAGGACAGGCGCCCTCTATATTGCAGGGGGCCGGCTGCACCGGAACAGCGGGATGCTCGAGCTGCAGTTGGATCTCATGGACGCTTCCAAGGGACGAGCCCTGGCCTCTCAGGCTATCGAGCTTTCAGGGCCTCAGGAGCTCCTCTCCATGGTGGATGATGCCGCAACGCATTTGCGAGAGAGCATGCCCCCGGCCGTCAATGGGGCCGGCACCGCAGATCCCGACCTGGAATTTCAGGGATACACGACCTCCTCTCCTGAGGCATATGCATCCTTTGCCTCAGGAAAGTGGCATCAATGGAACCAGGATTATCGCAGCAGTGTCGATGCCTTTGAGCAGGCGATCGAACTGGACCCGGAGTTTGCTGCCGCCTATATCGGTGCGGCGGAATCGTACAGCTCCCTGGGCTACCATGATAAGGGTTGGAAGATGTGTCAGACCGCCCAGAGGCTCGTGGACCGCCTCTCCGAGCAGGAGCGGCTGCATCTTCAGGCAGAGTTTTACCGCCGCTCAGAGAAGACCTTCGACATCGCACTCAAGGTTTATTCCCGGCTGATCGAGCTTTATCCAGATGACTCCAGGGCACACACAAACCTGGGGATCCTGTACAACCACCTGGGAGATTGGGACAGGGCCCAAGAGGGCTTCACGGCCAATCGCCAGAACCAGGTCATGTCCTGGAACCTCTCTCTGGGGATATCGCAAGCCTATGCTCTTCAGCAGGACTACGAGGCTGCCTCCGAGAACCTGCGTGCCTTTTTACGGGATTCCTATGACTCAGATGAAATCCGCTTCCAGCTGGCCTGGATCTTCCTCTTGAAGGGCGATTATGACAGCGCACTGAACGAGATCAAACGGGGCCGGAGGTTCGGCTCTTCCTACACCTCGTCCCGCATGCAGGGTGAGATCCTGTTGATGCAGGGAGAGCTGAAGGCTGCCGAAGCCCAGTTCAACACCCTGCTCCAGGATCCCGAGACCATCGCACAGCTCTGGGGAAGGAAACGCCTGGCCGACCTTTACATGCTGGGAGGCCAGTTCAGCCGGGCCCTGGATCAGTTGAACCAGGGCGTGCGGCTCGCCGCGGAGTCTCAAGAGATGGGATGGAAATACCGCCTGCACCTGGGCCTGGCCCGGATCTACCTGGAGACCGGGAAGGCATCCAAGGCCATGCAGCAGTGTGATGCAGCCTGGAGTATCGCGGTCCAGGGAAATACCATGGACCTGCCCAGAGATGCCCTGCATTACCGGGGCCTTTGCTATCTGTCCCTCAAGCGGATGCGGGATGCTGAGCGCACCGCCGACCGGCTGCGCGGTTTATGTGAGAAAGGGCCGGTCAAGGACCGCATGCGTTACTATTACCATCTCATGGGAGAGATCGAGATGGCACGCAACAATCCGCCCCAGGCTGTCGAGTACTTTGTTCAGGCCGTCAACCTGCTCCCTCCGCAGGGGGCACCCTGGCTCCACTCCAACGATCACGCGCTCTTCATCGATGCCCTGGCCGAGGCCTACTACGCCACGGACAATCCCATCAAAGCCCTGGAAGAGTTCGAGAACGCCAGGGACCTGACATCCGGCCGCCTGCTCTACGGCGACCTCTATGCCAAGATCTATTACAAGCTGGGCAAGATCAGGGAAGAATACGGGCTCAACGATATAGCGGGCAGCGGCTACCAGAAGTTCCTGGAGCTCTGGAAGGATGCCGACCCTCAGCTCCCTGAAAAGCGCGACGCTCAGAAGCGCCTGGCTGCGGCACGCGGGCGGTAAAAAGCCCTGAACTCCCGCTCCCTCCCGGGGGATCCTCCGTCTCCCAGACCCCCGATTGATTTTATGGGCGCCAAGCTTTACACTAAAACCCATGTCGCGTTCGATCGAATGGGAGCCGAACCAGAGCTTCCTGTTTGTCTGTTACGGCAACACCTGCCGTTCCCCCATGGCCGAAGGGCTGGCCCGGAAGGTTCTGGGCGAAGGGGTTCGGGTGGCAAGCGCCGGCCTGGCGCCCGCGTTCGAAGGGCCTCAACCCGAGGCCATCGACGTGATGGACGACCTCTATGATGTGGATATCTCGGGCTATGGTACCCGGGATGTGTTCGCGCTCTCTCTGGAGGATTACGACTGGATCATCGTGCTCGATGCCTATGTGCACGAGACGCTCAAGGCCCGCTTCCCGGGATCGAGCGAGCGGCTCGTCCTCTGGGACATAGACGATCCTTTCGGCCGGCCCCGTCGGGCCTATAAACAATCTGCTCGGCTGATCGAGTACTGCATCAACAAGTTTCTGCTGGGAAAGACAGGGACATGAGGGGCCATGTGATATAGATCCCTTGGGAATAGAGCGAAGGAGCTGATCATGAACAGAATCCTGGTATATATCCTGATCCTGGTCTGCATCGGTACAGCGGGCCTGCTGTATGCGGGCCAGCTGGAGCAGGAGGAACCGACCGAACCTCAAACTCCAGAGGCGGCCGTATCCACGGGTCTGCTGGATGCCGTGGACCTGGAGACGTTCGTGGACGGCATCATGCGCATCCACATGGTGTCCCGCCATATAGCCGGCGCCGTTTTCATAGCGGTCAAGGACGGGGAGATCTTTCTGTCTAAGGGATACGGCTACTCGGATGTGGCGAGTAAGGCCCCTGCACTGCCGGACAAGACGCTCTTCCGTCCCGGATCTGTTTCCAAGCTCTTTGTGTGGACCTCGGTGATGCAGCTGGTGGAACAGGGCCGGATCGACCTGGATGTGGACATCAACACATACCTCACAACATTCCAGATTCCGGATACCTTCCCCCAGCCAATCACCATGACCAACTTGATGTCACACACCGCCGGCTTCGAGGAAACGGTCCTGGGTATGGCGGCACGGACGCCGGATGACCTGGTTCCTCTGGGAGAGTATCTGAGGGGTAACCTCCCAGAGCGCGTTTATCCTCCTGGTGAGATCGCCGCGTACTCCAACTACGGCTCTGCCCTGGCCGCCTACATCGTGGAGGTTGTGTCGGGCATCCCCTTCGAGGAGTACCTGGAACGGAATATCTTCGCACCCCTGGGCATGGACAACAGCACATTCCGGCAGCCTCTGCCCGACCATCTGTCGGAACAGATG
>JAUWTO010000168.1 GCA_030614685.1 Candidatus Aminicenantota bacterium | reverse complement strand
CGGATATCATCGCAGAGCTGGAACGTCTGGGACATAAGATCCGTGAGGCCGGAGGGCTGGGCAATGCCCACGGCCTGACCATCGCCTATGGAAGGAACGGCCTCCCACGGCGCTTTGAGGGGGGGGCTGACCCGAGAGGCGGAGGGACGGCTGAAGGATATTGATCCGTTTCCCTCAGGAAGCTAACAGTGGGAACCTTGCGCTGTCGGAATACGTATAGATGAATGAGTCCTATATATATCCATGGAGGGATAGAAAGATGAAAAAAGCCGTTTCCTTCGCAGTTTTGGTTACCTTTCTGCTGGCCGCTCCCGCAGCCACGCTGGCGCACGATGTCGACATCTCGGGAACCTGGGTAGGAGAGACCTATGTTCCGGATGCGCCGGGACCTGACAAGCTGACCCTGGTGTTTGCCAAGAAGGACGGGAAGTGGATGGGCATGTTTTCGGATACCATGGGATATGCCTCCGAGGCCGAGTGTGAGGAGATCAAGATCGACGGCCAAACCGTGACCTTGCATTTTGACATCAGCGACGACTATGAAACCCAGACCATCTATGTGACACTCAATGTAGAGGGCGATACCATGACCGGAGCGTGGGAGAGCGAAGCCGGGGACGGCGCCGAGATCAAGCTGGAAAAGAAGAAATAGCCGGTCGCATCCGGATACCATAAAATTAATCCTTTTCACTCGCCGTGTTCCTGCCTATAATGAGACAGGATAAGGCGATGAAGATCCTCAGAGTGACAGCGTGTACCCTCCTTCTTTCTCTGTGGTGTGTACTGGTGGTTTCGGCCCAGCGCCTGCCTGAGGCCAGGCCTGCGGCGGTCGGCATGTCCCGCATCCAGCTCGAACGACTGGACCTGGTCATGGCGGAGGCCCTGGAGGAGAAGGCCTTCCCCGGAGCCGTGATCGTGGTAGGACGAAAGGGGAAGATCGTCTTCCGCAAGGCCTACGGGGCATCTCAGTGGGTACCGGATGAGCGTCCCATGCGGGTGGACATGCTCTTCGACATGGCCTCTATCACCAAGCCTGTTGCCACCACCACAGCGGTCATGCTCCTGCTGGAGCAGGGGCGGCTGCGTCTCTGGGACAAGGTCTCGGACTTTGTCCCGGATTTCCGGCCCTATCAGGATGAAGAAGGGAAAAAGGGAGAGGCCATCCGGATCTGGCATCTTATGACGCATACCTCGGGCCTGCTTCCCTTCCTGCGCAACCAAGAGATCGAGCAGTCCCTGGGCATCCCCTGCACTCTGGACGACATGGTGCACTACATTGCGGGTCTCGACAGGCTGTTCCCTGCCGGAGAGGAGTTTCTGTACAGCGACCTGGACTTTATTGCCCTGGGTTTCATCATAGAGTCCGTGTCCGGGCAGACACTTGCGGATTTCTGCCGGGACCATATCTTCACCCCCCTGGAGATGGAACACACGTTTTTCAATCCGCCGAAAAGCCTGCATACCAGGTGTGTGCCCACAGAGGTGCTGGAAGGAGAGCCGCTCCGCGGCGTGGTGCACGATCCCCGGGCCCGTATTCTGGGGGGGGTGGCCGGGCATGCCGGCCTCTTTTCCACGGCCGACGACCTGTCCATCTTCGCCCAGATGCTCCTGGGGAGGGGGGAATTCGGTGGAGTGCGCATCCTCAGCCCGCTTTCTGTGGCCCGAATGACCGAGATCTATCCCCATGCCGCCTTTGCCGGCCGAGGACTGGGATGGGATCTGGACTCGGATTTTTCCACCAACAGCGGAGACCTGTTCGGCCCCGCTTCCTACGGCCACACGGGCTACACCGGGACATCCCTTTGGGTGGACCCGGAAACCCGGACGTTTGTGATCTTCCTCACCAACCGCGTGCATCCCGATGACACGGGCGACGTGAACACCTGGCGCAGCCGCGTGGCGAATGTGGTGGCGGCAGCGATACGGGAGTAGGTGCCGGGAACCGATGAATACGCTGATCGAGCACATCCTGGATCCCGAAGGCGGGGGGGGGCAGCGCAGAGTGTTCCCTGCCGGAGGGGTGCTCTTCAATGCCGGGGATCCCGCTGACGGCCTCTATTATGTGAAGAGCGGAGAAGTGCGGATCTACAAGATGGACAGCCAGGGCCGGGAGGTGGAGGTCGTGCGCCTGGAGCCCGGGGATTTTTTCGGAGATGCTGTCCTGTTCGTTCACCGGGAGTTTCCGGCCTTTGCCGAGGCTGTCCAGGATTCGGAGGTCTTTTTCCTGGAAAAAGGCCAGCTGCTCAGGGGCCTGGAGGAAGTGCCGGGACTGGCCCATGACTTCATAACCCTGCTGGCCCGGAAGTGCGTAACCCTCAACCAGCGCATCGAAGCCCTGGGGCTCCAGACTGTACGCCAGCGGCTGATCCAGTTCCTGCTCACGCGCTGTCAGGGGAGGGGCGTCTGCACCGTTGAGCTGGACATGAAGAAGGCCGAGCTGGCCCGGATACTGGGAACCATAAGTGAGACGCTCTCCCGCAACCTGAAGCAGCTCCAGGAGGAGGGGATGATCTTGGTGACAGGCCGTTCCATCCGCATCACGGACTGCTCCCGCCTCCGAAACGAACAATAGAAAAGTTGGGACTGGCCCCATTATTTTTTGCGTCTATCCCCCATTATTGACTCAGGTCAAGGAATCCGGATTCCCTTACGCGTATAATTGGGGTGAAGTCTTGGAACAAGGAGAAGGCCATGGCAAAACGCATGATCATAGAAATAGAACGGGACCTGTGTGACGGCTGCGGCCTGTGTACTACAGCCTGCGCAGAGGGCGCCCTGGTGCTGGACGAGGAGAACAAGGCCAAGCTCGCCCGGGAGATCTATTGCGATGGTCTCGGGGCCTGCCTCGATGTGTGCCCGACCGGAGCCTTGAAGGTCGTCGAGCGAGAGAGTGATTCCTATGATGCTCAGGCCACATACCAGCATGTGCTTAACACCCGCGGGGAAGAAGCGGCCGCCCATGTGCACGGCGCGGAGGCAGGCACAGAGGATGCCTGTCTGATCGAGTCGCAGTCGGATAAGCGCTCTCAGTCCCCCTTGGGATGCCCTGGCAGCCGGGCCCGTGAGATCCAGCCGCAGGCCCCCTCCCGGGACGCCGCCCAGGTCTCCGGGAGATCCGAACTCAGCCAGTGGCCCATCCAGCTGCATCTGGTCTCGCCCCATGCCCCCTATTTCGACAACAGCGATCTCCTGATCGCCGCAGACTGTACCGCATTCACCCTGGGGAGTTTCCATCAGGATCTGCTGAAGGGGAAGAAGCTGATCATCGCCTGCCCCAAACTGGATGATACCACTCCCTATATCGAAAAGCTCACTGAGCTGCTCAAACACAATACCGTGTATTCCCTCACGGTGGCTCGCATGGTCGTGCCATGCTGTTCCGGCCTGATCCATATCGTGAATGAGGCCATAGAACGCTCCGGAGCCGGTATCCACATAAAAGAGCTTGTGATCGGAATCGATGGGCAGATCATTGCCCCGGGACAGTGAACCCCTGGCTGCAGTCAGTCGGCGCCTGCGCAAGGCCGGGCTGAGCGCGAGCCGGCTTGACAGCTTTCCCTGCATAGTAGAAAATGGCGCCGTGAACAAGAGATTCTGCGCTCGTCTGCCGTGTATCTGCACGCTGCTCGTCTTGGTCCTCCTGTGGATTCCGGCCTGCCGTCCCCCTGAACGGGAGCTGGTCATTCTGTTCTCCAATGATACGCATGGTACGTTTCAGCCGCATAAGCTCAAGGAGGGAGACACCGTGCGTCTGGTGGGCGGTATGGAGGCGGTCAGCCATTACGTCAACCAGGTTCGAGCTCGAGAGAAAAACGTCCTGCTCATCGATACAGGGGACATCATGACCGGAACGCTGGCAGCAACCCTGCCCTTTAGGGATACGGCCGGGGGTGCCATGCCGGAGTTTCTGAACCTTCTGGGCTACGACATCCGGACTCACGGAAACCACGCCTTCGACCTGGGTCAAGAAAACGCCAAAGCCATCGAACGCCTGTCGCGGATGCCCGTGGTGATGGCCAACATCGTCCACAAGGAGAGCGGAGAGCTGTTCGTGTCGGAGCCCTATCACATCCTGTCCAAAGGGGGAGTCCGGGTCGGAATCATCGCCGTTATGGAGGAGTTCTTCCTCGCGGAGGTCTCGCCGGCACGGGTCGTGGGGCTTGACGTCCTGCCAATTGTACCCACGCTAGAACGCTGGGTACCGGAGATGCGCCGGAAAAGTGACCTGGTTATCGTGATGGTGCACTCCAAATTCTTCGACGGGCAGCGAGTTGCGCGTGAGGTCCCGGATGTGGACGTCGTCCTGGTGGCCTCTGAGGACGGCCTCTTTGAGGAGATCAGCGGCGTTCTGGTCAAGTCCACCTATGGACATCAGCGGACTCTGGGATACCTGAAGCTGACCCTGAAGCGGGGGGCCGTCACCAGCTATGAGGAGAGCCTGCTCTGGCTGTGGGCGGACATCGATCTGAATCCCACTCCGGAGGTCTCCGCCCTGGTCGAGAAGGTCGAAGCTACCATCGAAGGGGAATACCAGAGGGTCATCGGGAAGGCCGGACTCGATTACAAATGCCCGGACTACAACTCCATCGAGAACTCCCTCGGCAACTGGATCACCGATGTGATGCGGTGGAAAACCGGTGCCGAGATCGGGCTCCTCAACAGCGGTGGGATTCGGGCAGACATCTATTCAGGGCCTATCAGCGTCCGCTCCCTGCATGAGGTCTCTCCCTTCCAGAACACGCTGGTATTGTTCAACATCACCGGCCGTCAGCTGCGGCAGATCTTGGAGATCGATATCGAGAGGGACAGGGACCGCATCCAGGTTTCCGGGATGCGCTATACATACCGCCCTCGGAATGCCCGCCCCCATGGGGAGCGAGTGGATTATGTGACTGTCGGGGACGAAGTGGTGGTTCGCGACGGCCGCCTCTTGCTCCCCGATCAGGTCTACAGCGTGGTCACCAACGACTATGTCATCGATCAGGCGCAGCGCAAGTACTTTGGATTCGCGGCCGAGAAGATAGAGACGACCGGGCTCCACCTGACACAGGTCATGGTGGACTGGCTGCAGAAAAACCAGGTGCTCACCTGTTCCCTGGAAGACAGGATCGTGGAACTCAAGCCTGATAAAAGGCGTTGATATCCAGGAATCCATGTCCCGACAGATTT
>JAUWTO010000088.1 GCA_030614685.1 Candidatus Aminicenantota bacterium | reverse complement strand
TGTCGATGCGACGGGCTTCGTGGCGTTCCGTGCCGATGATGTGCAGGCCTCCCATCTCGATGATCCGATCGTGATCCGACTGGGTGACGGCCCTGGCCTTGACCAGTTCTTTCTCCCACTCATCCGGAGAGGGATTCATGGGATCAAGGCCCCGCTTGCTCAGAGCTTCCTGAGTCATGGCCTCTGGATTGCCGCCCAGAAGGATGTCCACACCGCGGCCGGCCATGTTGGTGGCGATGGTCACGGCCTCGATGCTGCCTGCCTGGGAGATAATCTTTGCTTCCTGCTCGTGATATTTGGCGTTGAGCACGTTGTGTTTGATCCCGGCCTTGCGCAGGAGCCGGCTGAGGTGTTCGGAGTTCTCGATGGATATGGTCCCGACCAGGACGGGACGTCCGATTTCCTGGCACTCCTGGATCTCGTTCACGACCGCATTCCATTTTTCCTCGGCCGAGCGGTAGATCTGGTCGTCGTGCTCGAGGCGGACGAGGGGGCGGTTGGTAGGGATCTCCACCACATCCAGCTTGTAGATGGAGTTGAATTCCGCAGCTTCGGTGAGCGCCGTTCCCGTCATGCCTGAGAGCTTGTCATACATGCGGAAGTAATTCTGGAAGGTGATCGAGGCCATCGTCTGATACTCGGCCTCGATCCGCACCTTCTCTTTGGCTTCCAGGGCCTGGTGCAGGCCGTCGCTGTACCGCCGGCCGGGCATCAGCCGGCCCGTGAACTCGTCGACGATGAGGACCTGGCCTTCCTTCACCATGTAGTCCACGTCCCGCTTGAACAATTGGTGCGCTTTCAAGGCCTGGTTGACGGCATGGATGAGGTCCATGTTCTTGAGGTCGTAAAGGTTGGAGATCTGCAGGATCTTTTCCGCTTCTGCCACTCCTTCCTCACTCAGGGCCACGGTTCGGCTTTTTTCATCAACGATGAAGTGCGCCTCTTTCTTGAGCTTTCGGACCAGGGTGTCAACTTTATAGTAGATGGCCGTGGACTCTTCGGTCGGGCCGGAGATGATGAGGGGGGTCCGGGCTTCGTCGACCAGGATGCTGTCCACCTCATCGACGATGGCATAGTTATGCTTGGGCTGGACCAGGTCGGCCAACCGGAACTTCATGTTATCCCGCAGGTAGTCGAACCCGAACTCGTTGTTGGTGCCGTAGGTGATGTCGGCTCCGTATGCGCTCTGGCGTTCCTGGTCGTTCATCTCGTGCTGGATGGTGCCCACTTCCATCCCCAGGACTTGGAAGACGGGACCCATCCACTCGGTATCACGCTTGGCCAGGTAGTCATTGACCGTGACGATGTGGACGCCGTCTCCCTGGAGGGCGTTCAGGTAGGCGGGGAGTGTGGCAACCAGGGTCTTTCCCTCACCGGTCTTCATCTCCGCGATCTTGCCCTGGTGCAGGACGATGCCGCCGATGAGCTGGACGTCGAAGGGGCGCATTTTCACGCGGCGCCAGGCCGCTTCTCGGACCACGGCGAACACCTCTGTGAGGATATTGTCGAGGCTCGCCCCCTGTGCCAGCTTCTGTTTGAACTCTGCGGTCTTGGAGCGCAGCTGTTCGTCACTGAGCTTTTGTGCGGCGGGCTCGAGGGCGTTGATGGCGTCCACCTTGGGTTGGAGCCGTTTCATATCGCGCTCGGTTTGAGTCCCGAAAACCTTGCTGGCCACCTTGTTTATCATTTGCATCATTTTTGCAGAACTGCTCTCCGTTGTCAATGTGAGGAAGCGCAGATTGCCCTTGCTCATTTGGGATTTTTCACGCCATTCCTCCAACACGTTTTTTGGCGACAGCGGAACTCCCTTCACTTAAAAAGTCCTCGTTGCCCGACTTCGTACGGCGCCCTCCAAAAATGTTTCCGGAAGTCTAAAACCTGGTTGGTTGCTGCGGGCAATCCTTCGGCCCCGATGAGCCTTCTGGAAAGGAAGGGGAGAACCTCAGAGAGAGGTCCTCTTAGCGAGTGGTTGGGGTGGAGAGATGGCATGATTGGCCGGCCCCTGTCATGTCATTTAATAATCTTGCTTTTTTATGGGGTTTTCTTTATCATCGTGGGTTGTTTTTTGAGATAAAGGGATTTATATATAATGATAGACCTGATGAGCGCTTCCCGGGGCGCCTGCCTCCGGATCAAAGAGATCGCGGGTGGGCATGGTATACGCCGCCGCCTTATGGCTCTCGGACTGCACAAAAACGACCTAGTGGAACTGGATTCCAAGAGCATCTTGGGCGGCCCTATTTTGATCCACAACCTGACCTCAGACACATCCGTGGCTGTAGGGCGCGGGATCGCCCGGAACATTTTGGTTGAAATCGTTGACGAAGAATAATGAATGCCCGGTCGTGGTGTTTGTCGGGCAGCCCAACTGCGGAAAAAGCACTCTTTTCAATTACCTGGCCGGATTCAAGGCTGAGACCTCCGATCTCCCCGGCACCACGGTCAAACACAGCCACAGCAAGGTCAATGTCCTGGGGGAGATCCTCAACATCATCGATCTCCCCGGCACCTATACTCTGAACCCTTCCGATGATGCCGAAAAGGTGGCGTTGACTCACCTGTTTCAGGAAATCCCGGACCTGATCATCAACGTGGTGGACGCTTCCATCATGGGCCGCAGCTTGGAAATGACACTGGAACTTCTGGAGTTGGAATACCCCATGATCGTGGCCCTGAACATGATGGATCTGGCCGATAAAAAGGGCATGGACATCGATGTTGGGAAGCTGGAGGAGCGGTTGGGGGTCCCGGTGATTCCCATCATCGCGTCGCACGGCCGGGGCATCAAGGAACTCCTGGATGCCGCTCAGAATGCCCTGCGGGATTGGAAAACGCCGGCTCGGATCCCCTGGGCCCGGGATGTGGAAGAGAAGATCTCAGAGGTGGAAGCGGCTCTCCCTGCAGACTTCTACATTGTCGCCAATCCCCGGTTTTCAGCTCTCAAGGCCTTAGAGATCGAGAAGCAGTCCTTTAACCGCATGCTGGAGGAGATCAGTCCGAGATTCAAGCAGACGGTCGACGGGGTCCGTGCTGAGCTGGAAGCCAGACACAATGCGCCCGCCTATGAGGTCATCGCCTCGGAACGGCACCATCTGGCGCTCAAGCTGTTCGAGCAGACCTGCACGGTTACGCGGGGAGCTCGTCTCAGCTGGACCGAGCGCGTGGATGCCGTCATCATGCACCCCATATTCGGCTATGTCATCCTCCTCCTGGTTTTCCTGGGTTTTTTCTTTGTGATCTTCAAGGTGGCCACGCCTGTTGAGGAGTTTTTTTTCAAGCCGCTGGACAGCCTTCGCGCCTGGCTGCCCTCCAGGCTGGGGGATGGCCTCCTCTTCTATCTGGTGGATGGGCTCCTGCAGGGTGTCGGGGGCGGGATCGCCATCGTGCTGCCGTATTTCCTTCCCCTGCTGTTCATGATGGGCTTTCTGGAGGATATTCGCTATCTCGCACGAGCTGGTTTTCTGATGGACACCTTCATGCACAAGATCGGCCTGCACGGGAAATCGGTATCCGCCTTCATCCTGGGATTCGGATGCAATGTCCCGGCCGTTGTTTCGACCCGCATCCTGGAGTCTCGGCGCGACCGTGTGATCACGTCCCTGCTCATCCCTTTCATCCCATGTTCGGCCCGCACCATGATCATCCTGGCATTGGTGGGTTTTTATCTGGGTCCTCTCTGGGCCCTTGGGTTCTATGTGTTCAACATGTTCGTGGTGGCTGTCCTGGGGAGGATCATGTCCTGGATCTATAAGTACCCTTCCCCGGGGCTGATTCTGGAGATCCCCGCGCTCAAGGCGCCTTCGCTTTCCAATATCCTCCGCCGCACGTTCTTCCAGTTCCGCTCCTTTGTACAGTTCGCCTGGCCGATTCTGATCATCGGCAGCATGGTCTTGGCTGTGCTTCAGTTTCTCAAGTTTGACTCCGTCGTCAATCTGGTGCTCTCTCCCATCGTACAGGGTGTCCTGGGACTGCCGAAAGACCTGGGGGTCACCCTGGTATTCGGCTTCCTGCGCAAGGAGCTGTCCCTGATCATGATGCTCCAGGCCCTGGGTGTCTCCTACCAGGATCTGATGACCATCCTCACCCGCGAACAGCTGATGGTGTTTGTCGTATTTATGAATTTTTTCGTTCCCTGCCTCTCCACCGTTGCCATCCTCTGGAAAGAGATCGGACGAAAGGAGGCCCTGATCTCAGTGGCCCTCAACACCTCCGTGGCTCTTGTGATCTCGTTCCTTGTCCGCCTGTTCCTCAGGTTCTGAGATGCTGAAAGCCGTCCTCTTCGACCTCGACGACACACTCCTCATCAACAACATGGCTTCGTTCGTCCCGGCCTATTTTCAGCTCCTCAGTGCGGCCTTTGCAGACAGCGTCCCGGCAGAACGGTTGTTCCTCGAACTGACCCGGGGAATCGAAGCCATGGATGCCAACGACGGCAGCGGCTCGAGTAATGAGGATGCTTTCAAGGCCGTTTTTTATCCGGCCCTGGGTCTGTGCCGCGAAGAGCTGCAGCCTGTTTTCGAACGCTTTTATATTGAAGAGTTTCCCAAGCTGCGCAGCATCACCCGCCCCATGCCCGGAGCGAGGGGGGTTGTCGAGCAGGCCTTCTCGGGAGACCGGCAGGTCGTCATCGCCACCAACCCGGTTTTTCCTCGTGTGGCGGTGGAGCAGAGGCTGGATTGGGCCGGGCTCTCTGTACTCGATTTTGCGTTCGATCTCGTGACGCATATCGAAAACATGCACGCTACCAAGGCCGGATCCGCCTATTACCGCGAGATTCTGTCGGTCCTGGGGCGGGAACCCCAGGAGTGCCTGATGGTGGGAGACGACTGGCAGCGAGATATGGTGCCTGCGGCTCAGATGGGCATCCCGGTCTTCTGGGTCACCGGCCCCGAGGGTGTTGCTTCCCCATGGGCAGGTCCCGGAGATGATCCGGTGCCCGAAGAACTCCTGACTGGCCGCGGTTCCCTCGAAGATGTTCTTTCGATGCTGCCTTCGATTTAATCCTCCAGCGCTTGCTGCAGCGCAGCCGCGGCGCTCGTGCCAATGAGCGGGGCGAGTTCTTCCTGCGGAGCATCGCGTATGGCGCTTATGCTTGTATACCGGGACAGGAGGAGTGTCTTCCTTTTTGGCCCGATGCCGGGGATTCCGTCGAGGAGAGAGTCGAAGCTCTTTTTCGTCCTTCGCCTGCGGTGAAAGGTGATAGCGAAGCGATGGGCCTCATTCCGGATGTTCTGGAAGAGACGCAGAGCAGGTGAGGTGCGGTCCAGGCTCAATCCCTGGGAAAAACGCTCGGAATATACGATTTCTTCGCGCTTGGCGAGGGAGACCAGCGGTGTGTCCCCCAATCCCAGCGACTCCAGCACGGTCCGGGCTGCGTTGAACTGTCCCTTGCCCCCGTCCACCAGCACCAGGTTCGGGAAATCCTCGCTGGCCTTGGAGATCCGGGAAAAGCGTCGATGCAGGACCTCCTGGAGGCTGGCAACGTCGTTGGGGCCAACGACGCTTCGGATCCGGTATTTCCGGTAGGACTGTTTGTCCGGGAGGCCGTGACGGAAGACGACCCGGGATCCCACGGATTCCTCGCCTCCGGTGTTCGAAATGTCGTAGCCTTCAATGATTCGTGGGATGGTTTCCAGGCCCAGGAGCGATCGGATCTCCTGGAGAGGGGACTCCGAGGCCGGGCGCTTCTCCAGGAGTAGGGCGGCGTTGCGGTCCGCCAGTTCCACCAACTAGCGGTTTTTACCTCGCTTGGGAACTTTGATCTGCACACGCCGGCCACACAGCTCCGGCAGGGAATTTTCCGGCGATTTTCCGGCTCCGAGCGCAATAGGGAGCATGATCATCCCCGGCAGGTCTTCCCCGTCGCTGTAGAATGACCTGACCTGCTGCTTCAGGAAGCTGCTGTCTGGAAGGCCTTCAGGGAGGTTCCCGCTCCGTCCTTCCGAGCGCACCACCTTCCCCCGGCGCATGATAAAAGCGTAGACGGCCGCGCGTTTTCCCCTGCGCGCAAAGCCGAAAATGTCCTTGTCCTCAGTCTTGGTCGATATGAACCGGGGCTTTTCCTTGATCTGTTCCAGTGTAAAGATCAGGTCGCGCCATTTCCCGGCCTGCTCGAACTCGAGCCGCTCCGAAGCCTGCTTCATGCGCTGCCGCACGATCCGGAGCAGGTCGTCTACCTTGCCTTCCAGAAAGAGCAGAGCGTTCTCGGACCGTTCCCGGTATTCCGGCTCGGAGATGAATCCTGTGCAGGGTGCGGTACATAGCCCCAGGTCATACTGAAGGCAGGGCCTGGCTCGCGTACTGGGGATGGTCTCCCGGCAGTCACGGATGCCGAAGGAGCGGTTGATGAGGTTGATGGTCTTGCGCGCCTGGAGAGCCGGGTTGAACGGCCCGAAGTACCTGGCCCCGTCCGGCTCCACGCGGCGCGTCAGGTAGATCCCCGGCCAGCTCTCCTGGACGGTCAGCTTCAGATAGGGAAAACTCTTGTCATCCTTGAGCCGTTCGTTGAACTTGGGCTGGTACTGCTGGATGAAATTGTTCTCCAGGAAGGCCGCCTCCCGTGCGGAATCCGTGAGGATATAGTCGATATCCAGGGCCTCGGCCAGGATGTTGTGGACCTTGGGATCCGAGGTGGGCAGGAAGTAGCTGCGGGCCCTGTCCTGAAGAGAGCGGGCCTTGCCGATGTAGAGCACCTTCTTGTCCAGGCCCAGGAAGAAATAGATGCCCGGCTTGGAGGGCAGGCTGCGGGCCTTGTCCCTGAGGTTCGGATCCCGGGCGTGCATCCTCTTCTTCCTCTCAGTTCTGTGCCGTGTTCTCGCCGATCTCCAGCTCAAGGCGCTTCAGCTCCTTGAGCTCATCCCGGTACTGGGCGGCCTTTTCGAATTCCAGCCGTTCGGCTGCCTCATCCATCAGGCGCTGCAGTTCCTCCATCCGCTGCTTTCTTTTTTGGGGAGAGAAGTAGATCTCTTTGTCCTCCGCTACACGGGTGTAATCGAAATACTCTCGTTCGTAAATGCTGTCCATCACGTCCGTGATGTTTTTCTGGATGGAGGCGGGGGTTATGTCGTGTTCCCGATTATACTGCTGCTGGATCCGCCGCCGCCGCTCGGTCTCGTTGATGGCGGTCCGCATGGAATTCGTGACCTTATCGGCGTACAGTATGGCGCGGCCCTCTACATGCCGGGCGGCCCGCCCAAAGGTCTGGATGAGCGAGGTAGCGGAGCGGAGGAAGCCTTCCTTGTCGGCATCCAGTATGGCGACCAGCGAGACCTCCGGAAGGTCCAGTCCCTCTCGCAGCAGATTGATGCCGATCAGAGTATCGAAGACCCCCTTTCGGAGGTCACGCAGGATCTTGACCCTGTCCAGGGTGTCAATGTCGGAGTGCAGGTAGCGGACCTTCAGACCCAGGTCATGATAATGGTTTGTGAGGTTCTCGGCCATGCGTTTGGTCAGAGTGGTTACCAGAGTGCGCTGGCCCCGGGCCGCATTCGCTTCGATCTCAGACCTGAGGTCGTCTACCTGACCGCGGGTCGGCCTCACCTCCAGCTCCGGGTCTGTCAGCCCCGTCGGTCGGATGACCTGTTCCGCGACCTGAGGGCCGGCCTTCTCCAACTCATACCGCCCGGGTGTGGCCGAGACATGGAGCACCCGCCCTGCCCGCTGTTCGAACTCCGCGAAGTTCAAGGGGCGGTTGTCCATTGCAGAGGGGAGCCGGAAGCCGTGCTGCACCAGAGTCTGCTTGCGGGAGCGGTCCCCGTGATACATGCCGCCGATCTGTGGGACGGAGACATGAGATTCGTCTATGATGGTCAGGAATCCGGGAGGGAAGTAATCCAAGAGTGTAAAAGGGGGTTGGCCTGGGCTGCGCTCGCTGAGATAGAGGGAATAGTTCTCGATCCCCGGGCACCACCCGAATTCCCTCAGCATCTCGAGGTCGAACAGCGTCCGCTCCTCGAGCCGGTTGGCCTCCACGATCTTGCCCTCACTCCTGAGCTCCGGTACTCGCTCGTCCAGTTCTTTTTCGATTTCCTCTGCGGCAGAGTCCAGGATCTCCCTGGGTGTTGCGAAAAAGGATTTGGGGTAGACCAGAAGCTCTTGAGGTTCGGCCAGGATGGTGCCCAGGAGAGGATCGATGAGATGCAGCTCCTCCACACGCCCGTGTTCCAGCCGGACGCGAATGGCGTTGTCCTCATAGGATGGGTAGAGTTCGACGACATCCCCACGTACCCGGAAGGTGTTTCGCTGGAAACCGGTCTCGCCGCGTTCGTACTGCAGTTCAGTGAACCGGGACAGGAGTTCCTTGCGTTTCAGGGGCTGACCTCTCCTCAGGTTGAAGCTCATCCGCCGGTAGGTCTCGGGGGATCCGATGCTGTAGATGCAGGAGACCGAGGCCACGATGATGATATCCCGACGGTGAAGCAGTGCATTGGTCGCCCTCAGGCGGAGCCGGTCGATCTCATCGTTGATAGTGGCCTCTTTGGCGATGTACGTATTTGAGGCTGGGATAAAGGCCTCTGGCTGGTAGTAATCGTAGTAGCTGACAAAGTATTCCACTGCGTTTTCAGGGAAAAAGCGTTTGAACTCCTGATAGAGCTGGGCAGCCAGGGTTTTGTTGTGGGATATGACCAGGACTGGAGTATCGGCCTGGGCGATGATGTTGGCCATGGTGAAGGTCTTGCCGGATCCCGTGACCCCCTTCAAAACCTGGTGAGGATGCTTCTCGTGCAGGCCGCTTACCAGCTGCTTAATGGCAGCGGTCTGGTCTCCACGAGGACTGTAATCAGCGACCAGGTTGAAGGAGCCCATGCCTAAGAATACGGAGATCAGAGCCCGGGCTGGATCTTCAGGCTGCCCTTGAATACGGCGCCCTCAGCGATGGAGATACGGGAAGCGGTGATGTCGCCGCTCATGCTGCTTTCGGCTTGGAGCGTGACCTTTCCAGCTGCCTGGATGCGGCCCTCCACCATACCCTGAATGAGGATGTTGTCCGCCAGGATGTCCGCCTTCACCCTGCCGGTCCGGGCGACGGTGAGTCCATGACCCACCAGACTTATCTTACCCCGGACCTGCCCATGGATGACCAGATCGCCTTTGCCGGAGATGTCGCCCTCCAGGAGCATGCTCTGGGACAAGATGGAAGTCTGAGGAGTGGGGGAGGAAGACAGAGAAGCCTCCGGGACACCGATTATTTTGTCTTCGCCTTTTCCGACCATGGAATGCTCCCTTTACCCAGGAATCTGTGCTGATTATAAGAAGGGCTCACTCGGTTGTCAAATCTCTCGACCTTATCATATAAGCTCCATGGTATCTAACCTGACTAATTCTAACACAGAATTTTGAGGAGACAGGTCGTGGCGACACGAAATAAAAACTTGACAAACGTTTGTTTGAATACTACATTGAAAAATGATAATCAAACGTTTGTTTGTCAGCACTCAAGGAGGCTGAGATGCGATCCCTAAGTCTGATTTTGAGTCTGTTGCTGGTTCTTTCCGGCTCCCTGATTGCTCAGGGCCTGTTCGAAGAGGCGAC